>CAYYHH010000186.1:0-1035 GCA_964471645.1 uncultured Oscillospiraceae bacterium | reverse complement strand
TAGAGATTGCCGGGACTTACAATGTCTACGCCGGCGGTCTGGCAGGTTATGCCGGATATTATCATAGCTATGCCGGGAAAATTTATAATTCATACGTTGAAGGCAATGTCTACGCAAAAGCCGTGGATACCTCTTATGATCAAAGATGCGATGCCGGCGGTCTTGTGGGGTATCTGCGAAGCGGGGAGATCAAATACAGCTACTCGGCAACGGAAGCGGCTTTTGATGGCGGCTCTGTCAACAGCGGCGCCGGAGGACTGGCGGGATGGATGCACGATGGAGCTATGATCGACAAGAGCTTTTGGAATTATGAATTGACGGGAAAAGCCGATGGAAGCGGCAAAGTCGCTGACGGCGCCATGGATACTGAATCAATGAAAGCGTCGGCTTTTGCGCAAACATTGACGGAAAATGCCGGCGATGCGGGGCCCTCAACATACAGGTCGTGGATGTCCGATGAATATACCAACTTAAACGGTGGATATCCCATCCACAATAGGCTTGTTGACCCTGTTATCACTACGGATCCTTCCAATGTAACATCGGTTCCCAACAAAGCCGATGTCAAGGTGGTAATAGAAACCGCAACCGCCGGTGCGGATATTTACTACACTATAGACGGTACTGACCCCACTGTCAGTGGGAGCAGAGTTACCTATCAATCTGAAGGTGGAGGATTTACAGTTAGCACTTCTAATCCAGAAGGCGAGGCAATAACTATAAAAGCAGTTGCCTATCTAGATGACGGACATTCAGGCGAATATTCCCAGGTCACTGAAAAAACCATAACCTTTGTAAAAGCAGACAAATCCGGCGACGGAGATGGAAGCAGTGGCGGTGGCGGCATGGGCGAAGTATTACCGCCATTGGAAATAATAAATAAAGATTTACCTGATGCGGCTGTCGGAGTGGAATATTATGCAAAACTATTGGCAAAAGGCGGGAGCAACAGCGGTTATGTCTGGGACGCCGCAGGATTGCCGGATGGTATGAAAATTGATCCTAAGGGCTTTATAAACGGTATTCCGGCGGAGC
>CAYYHH010000185.1:0-4511 GCA_964471645.1 uncultured Oscillospiraceae bacterium | reverse complement strand
TCATCAAACTGACGATTTCTTCGCATATAGAAAGCCCTATCCCATTTTGTGATTTTGAGCTTTTCCCCTTGAAAAATTTATCTTTGATCATAGGCAATTCTTCAGGGGGGATCCCGCATCCTGTATCGATTATTTCAAATATCAGTTCATTCTCTTCTGTTTCAGACTTGAATTTTACTGACCCTCCCGGTTCGGTGAAATTGAAGGCATTATCCAGGATGTTTATAAATAATTGCTTCAGCCTGTTCCCATCAGTTATCAACGTAGGCAATGTATCTGGATAATCCACAGTAAAATCTATGTTTCCCCGTATCGATCTCAAGGCCATCTGCTTTCGTATATCTTCCAGCAGCTCTTTCAGATCTATCTTTCCATACTCTAATTTAATTCTGCCGGAAACAAATTTTGAAAAATCCAAAAGCTCCTCAACCATACCTGTCAGTCTTTCACTCTCCTTTGCTATGATGCCAAGCCCGTCGTTCAATGTCTCCTTAGTTTGAAATTTTTCATTTTGGAGTGTGATTGCCCACCCCATAATAGAAGTAAGCGGAGTGCGCAGTTCATGGGAAACCGAGGAAATGAAGTCATTTTTCATTTTTTCTTTTCTCATTATTTCATCGGCCATATAGTTTAGGGTATCAGAAAGTTTTCCGATCTCATCGTCTCTTTTCCTTTTGCTTCTTGCGCGAAAATCTCCATCAGCCATCCTTTCCGCGGCTTTGGTTGCTTCTTTGAGAGGAATTACGATTGTATTGATCAAAAAAATACTCAGCATGCCGACAAAGACAACTACAAAGAATCCGATAATAACAAAGATTTTTACTGTATCGGCGATATCCCCGTCGATTTCATCCGTTGAAGCGATGAACCTCAGCGCGCCCACAATCTCACCGCCTGATTTTAAAGGGTATGCTACCGCCATCACCTTTTGACCGTTGAGTTTTCCGACCCATTCCCCCATTCTGTCTTTCAATGCTATATCGATATCATCTGCAGCTTCATTCTCCCCCGGGAAAGTACCTGAAGAATCCATTATTATCGTGCCGGCACTGTCTACAATTTCCACCCTTGCATTGCTCTGATTCCAGAACGCATCGACGTTATACAGGATATTATTTTCCAAAGAAGTGTCGGAATAGTATTTAGAATACATATCTGCGCTGATTTTTATCTGGTTCGTCAGGTTGCCGCGCAGGCTCTCGTAATAATTTTGCTTTACTGTATAAATCAGTAACATCTCAAGAAAGAGCACTGAAATGAAGATAACGATCATGAAGTTGATGGTAAGCCTCGCCCTGATCCCGCTCATGGCAGACTCCTGTCGAATCCGGATTGCCACCTGTAACCGGAACCCCAGACCGTTTTGATATATTGTGGTTGTGAAGGATTATCCTCTATTTTTTCCCTGAGCCTTCTGATATGAACATCCAAAGTTTTTGTATCCCCATAATAATCCTCGCCCCACACTCTGTTTAAAAGCTCATCCCTTTTCATAGCTATTCCCGGATTTTCCATAAACAGCTTCAGCAGGGCGTATTCGATCGGAGTCAGCTCGACTTCCATGTTGTCTTTGATAAGTCTGTTTCCCTTTATATCCAATTGCAGATTTCCATAAATGTATGATGCTTCGGGATTTATCCGACTGTTGCGGCGTCTTAACATGGCTTTTATCCTGGCAATAAGTTCAAAAGGATTAAAAGGCTTAACCATGTAGTCATCCGCCCCCAGCTCCAACCCCATTATTTTGTCTGTATCCTGCCCCTTTGCAGTCAACATTATAATCAGGGTTTCCGGACTTTTTTCACGTATATGCCCGCATACCTGAAATCCGTCGATCCCCGGCAGCATCAGATCCAAAACCGCCACATCGGCAGACGCAGAATCCATCATAGAAAGCGCCTCTTCCCCTGTCACGGCTTCTATTACGGCATAACCTGCCATCTCCAGGTTTAGCTTTATAAAGCTCCTGATAGAATCCTCATCCTCTACTACCAGCACCTTGATCTTTTCCTGTGCCATGTTTACATCCTTTACCATTAAATATTACTACACATAAAATATACCTTATACACGGTCGTTTCTAATTACAAGTAAAATGTATTTAACATACAGTCAGTTATAAACCATAAAACAAAATGTACTTAACATACAGCCATCTTCTATTTGAAAATCAACAGGCTTCCCAATATCTGCCGAATTTAGTCGGTCAACACGCCGACCAACATTTTACAGTATGCCTCAATGCCCGTATAGTTCAGGTGGACACCATCCTTATAGAAGTACTCGCCGTGGCCTTTGCTTATTCCGTACCAATCGATGAGCTTTACTTCGGGATATGATTCATCCACTTTTGATAACGTTTCATTGACAACCGTCTCCCATGGTTTGGGGACCCTTGTGTTCAGTAATATTATATCGTCAGCATCTGTCAGGGCGTCCAAGGTTTTCTTCAACTGTTTTTCTGTAAAAGCACCGTTGGATCCCAGTCCGATAATTACGGTTTTACCGAGCTTCCCCTTTTTTTGGAGTTCAGAAATAACCTCGGGGGCATCGTACATCTGTCGCCCTAATTTCGCATCTATTACGATGCCGGGAAGTATCTCCTCCAAAAAGGGTTTGGCATCAAGCAGCAGTGAATCTGAAATAATAGTAATACTATCCCCGTTTACCAGACCTATTAATTCGTCCGTCCATTTCTGACCACCGGGAGTGCCGGTATTGCCGCCTGATTCGGTTCCGGACAGATCCCCTTCCGTGGAGCCCGGCCCATGCACCTCGTCTTCTTTTTCAATTTCTCCGTCAGACCCCTGCCCCGATTCATCATCTCCGATAATGATGTCATTATCGTTTGTCTCCCCGATCAGGCCTCCGTCCGACCCATCATTACCACTGTCTGCCTCCCCCTGGACTACCTGGGATTTGTCCCCCATAAAGTCCTGCGCCATAATCTGCATTCCTTCTGTAGAAGTCATCAACATTATGCCGAAGATCAACGCCGCGCTCACGGCTACCCTGGCCGAAAGAGCCACCGGCTTAAGACGCCCGTGCCTGATTGGTTTCTCTATCAGATAGTATGATAGGGCAGCCAGTATAACAGTGACCGTAATTTGCCACAGGGAAAGCAGAAACCCGGGGCCCTCTGTGTTAACCAAGGGGTTTGACAGCACTATTACGGGATAGTGCCACAGGTATATTCCATAGGACCATTCGCCAAGAAGCCGCAGAGGCTCCCAACCGAAGGCCTTACCGATCCGGCCGGCGGGATGTGCCAGGATGACTACCAGAACAGCAGACAACAGTGAAAAAATCAGCAATCCACTTTGATAGAGGAAAGTTTGATACTGGTTGGTTTTCAACATCATCCACAGTATTGCCGATAAACATGCTATTCCCGCCAGGTCCACCTTTAAAGCCCCGAAAGGCGGAAGTTCCGATGACATTTTATTGCCGGGCAGAATCATGGCTGCCAACCCGCCCAGAATCAATGCGAACGCCCGGGTATCTGTTCCATAATATACGCGGCTCGGATCTGTACCCGGTATGTAAAGCAGAGCCATTGCCAGTGCAGACAAGACCACGATTGCAGCCGTCAGTGCAATGATAATTTTTTTCCCCTTTGATTTGCCTAGACCAAAACCCAGCCCCAGCAAAATCGGCCATATCAGGTAAAATTGTCCTTCTATTGCCAAAGACCACAGATGCCCCATGGGAGACGGGGGGCCAAAGCTCTCAAAATATGAAACCTTGTGGAAAATCAAATACCAGTTGCTCGCATAAAACGCTCCTGCCAAGGCTTCCGAACCTAGCGAAGATAGACGTTCGGGCTCGAAAAACACAGCCCAAAGCAACAGTATGACCAGCATGATCAACAAGGCAGGCAACAGCCTTCTCCCACGACGAATCCAAAAATCTTTCAGATCGATTTTCCCCGCAGATTCCCATTGTGCCTGCAAAATGTTCGTTATCAAATATCCCGACAAAACAAAAAATAGGTTTACTCCTAACAGACCGCCGGGAGCCCACTTGACTCCGAGATGATATAAAATCACAGCAAAGACAGCCACTGTCCTCAAACCGTCCAGACCCGGCATGTAGCCGATAGCGCTTACCGGCTGCTTCTTCTGATATGTACAGGATTGTATTGATTCTATGCCCCTCTTCATTCGCCTCTCCACTCTTTCAGCGAGATACAGATATTCCCGCCCTTTCAGCAGGGGTGCAGATATCAGCCCTCGCAGTCCTTTTCCCACATTTTTATCCTTTGTACATCATATCAACAATTTCAGCCGGTTGTTTTACGGAATACTTAAATAATATTACAAACAATTTACAACAATCTGCGCGTTCCTGAATAAATTGACTTACAATGATAAGCCCGTTATTGTATCAATCCATTTACGATGATTAAGTACGTTATTAAATCAATCAATTTGCGATGATAAGCCCATTATTAAATCAATCAATTTGCGATGATAAGTACGTTATTAAACCAATCAATTTACATAGTAGGC
>CAYYHH010000184.1:0-4563 GCA_964471645.1 uncultured Oscillospiraceae bacterium | reverse complement strand
GTTCGAATCTTTTCTTTCCTTATTGAAATCTACCTCCAACCACAGGCACGATTGCTTTGTCGTTAAGATATTCGAATCTTTTCTTTTCTCTTTTCTTTCCTTATTGAAACCTACTGCAAAATCAGACCTGCCTGCATGTTTCGAAGCAAGCAGGTCATTAAGTCGGAAAATCTCTTTTCCAATGATAATAAATTAAAAATCTGAACCCGCACACTATAACATTATCTGACAGATGGTACCCACTACGCCTCCTTCAACGCTTGTTCTAAATCGTTGATTATATCGTCGATATTTTCAATACCTACGGAAAATCGAATCAAATCCGGTGCGATTCCCGCTTCCTCCAACTGGGCATCGGATAATTGGCGATGGGTGTGGCTCGCCGGATGCAAAAGGCTTGTCTTGCTGTCGGCCACATGAGTCACGATCGAAGCCAGCTTCAGCTTATCCATAAATCTGACAGAAACATCTCTGCCACCTTTAATGCCGAAGACCAGCACACCGCAGGAGCCATTGGGTAAATATTTGTTTGCTAACGAATGATATTTATTGCTTTTCAGCCCGGGATAATTGACCCAGGCAACTTTTTCATGGTTTTCAAGGAATTCTGCAACTATCTGTGCATTTTCACAATGTCTTTGCATTCTTAAATGCAGAGACTCCAACCCCATGTTTAGGTAAAATGCGTTCTGTGGCGATTGTATGGCGCCTAAATCCCTCATAAGCTGAGCTGTAGCCTTTGTTATATATGCCCCTTTCCCGAACTTTTCAGCATATACTATCCCATGATAGGAATCGTCAGGGGTCGTAAGTCCCGGGTATTTTTCGCCATATGCTTTCCAGTCAAAATTTCCGCTGTCGACAATACAGCCGCCTACACCCACTGCCAGCCCATCCATATATTTTGTAGTAGAGTGGGTTACTATATCGGCACCCCACTCGAAAGGCCTGCAGTTGATCGGAGTTGCAAACGTGTTATCGACAATCAGGGGCACTCCATGGATTTTTGCCAACCTGGCAAACTTCTCAAAATCCAACACGGCTAATGTTGGGTTTGTTATCGTTTCTCCATAAATGGCTTTGGTGTTGGGCCTGAAGTATTTGGACAACTCGTCCAAAGACAGATCCTGATCAACAAATGTGCACTCGATCCCCATTTTTTTCATAGTCACACCGAAAAGGTTGAATGTTCCGCCATAGATAGAAGACGATGCAATAAAATGATCCCCCGATTCACAGATGTTGAAGATAGCATAGAAGTTTGCTGCCTGTCCCGACGAAGTAAGCATCGCCGCGGACCCTCCCTCCAGGGCGCAAATTTTAGCCGCCACCGCATCATTGGTCGGATTTTGAAGCCTTGTGTAGAAATAGCCTTCCGCCTCCAAATCAAAAAGCCGCCCCATTTCCTCGCTGGTGTTATACTTAAAAGTGGTGCTTTGATATATAGGTAATTGCCGCGGTTCACCTTTTCCGGGCTTCCATCCTTCATGTATGCACTTTGTTTCGATTTTACTTTGCATTTCCCTCTCCCTTTAGCACATCGTTATACGGGGGCAACTACCCCTTAGTCCGGCACAAATCATCCCATGTATAGCACATGTGGACCGTTTGTTTGTGTCCTGCCTATGCCATAGAACACAAGAGAACTGCCCCCATGTGTTGCTTTGATTAAGTATACCAAATCATCAAGATGATGGCTACTATTGGGAAAAATAAAACACCTATCTTCCGTCAGCTATATAAAGCCGTTGTGGATTTGCCGGGATGAAAATCACACCCCAGGGTCTGGCTTCGCCTGCGCTGAACCAGCCGCTTTTCTTATACCGACTCGTTCAGTAGACTCTAATTATCTAAAAATATCAAAATCCTCTTTTTTAGATAAGATTATCCGAAATATGGTACAACGCCGGGCCTCAAAGGGGCAATCTTAGCTAAATTCAGGATTTTAACGATCTGTGTATAAGAAAAACCTGATTTCTTATACACAGATTTGCTTTTATTAATTTTTAGATAAGATTTGGGGATTTGAAGGGAAAAAAGCTCCATTTCGAGGCCAATCTTATACACGAATCCGCTTTTTAATCTTTTTAGATAAGATTCGGAGAATTAGAGGAAGACCCCCATTTTTTGCCTTCCATTTTTACGAAGCCAATTCTATACAGAAATTATAATTCCCGGTTTGGCTGACTTGAATATTTTTTTACCCGTAATACATCTATAAACTTGAATATTTTTTTATCCGTAATACATATGTAATGGCCATACATAAGTAATCGTCCCCTTGCGGTCTTATTTAAGGATAAAATCATCCATTTTTGTTTCCTCCCATTCTATTCCGACGGGAGAAACATTAGAGTACAGCGTTATTGTATTTTTCTCATCAATAACAACCTTTAAATGAAAGTTCATCTCTTGCGGCTGCAAATATTCATCATACATTTGCTGATAATTGATATTGCCGCTTTCCTTGGCTTCTCTGATATACCCGACTGTATCGGGATCCTTGTCATAATTCTTGTGGATTACCTTATAATGGAACGTAGCCTCCGTCTGTCCCTTTACCTTCTCCTCCCGGTAGTTTGATATTACAAAATCCAGTAGCTCATAATATGGTGAAAACGTATTTTCAGACTGCTCTTTCATGTAGGCACTGATTTGTTCCAGATGCTGTGGAGCATCATTCACAACAACCCATACGGATGCCTGTCTTTCGACCCCGCTTTCGTCGATTAACACGGGCCGGATCAATCTGACATCTACCTCGCCGTCCTCCCATTCAAATTTAACCAAGGCTTGCGGCGGATTTGCATACTGATCCTTATAAACGCTCGTCACTTCTTCGTTTACCAGGTTTAATTGTGCTATGGCCGCAGTTACAGGATCTTCCAGGATTCCCTTTCTTGCAGCACTTTCATCCGCTTGGGCCTGATAGGCTTCAGCCAATTCCGTAAAGTGAAATCCAAGCTCGTAAGCCGCCTCGTATTCGGCCTTGGATGAAACCATAACTTCATTACCGGGATCCCCAACATGATTATCCGGAGCCGCCGTAAAGGTACAGCCAACAGCCGGAACAGCAATCAACAGAACGGCAATCAGGGTCGAGGCTTTCATTTTTCTATTCTTTGCTATCATAGTGATCCTCTCCTTTATCCCACTTGCAGTGCCGTACATGGTGGTTGCCATTTGTAAAACGCTGCCCTTATGATTGCTCTGCCTTAATAAATCGACCAAGGCCCTGCCATAAGCCAGCCGTTCTTCCTTCCCGATAACTTTCAGCACACCGTAATCACAGGCCTGCTCACAATCCCTTTTGGACAGGACTGCGGCTACCCATACCAAAGGATTGAACCAGTAGAATACCAGCAAAGCACCCCTGACAATAGCCCAGGCCAGATCATGATGACTGTGATGACATAGCTCATGAGCAATAGCAAAACGAAGCTTTTCCCGATCTGAGGCTACCCCGGGGGGAACATAAATGGCCACCTCTCCCTTGTATCCCATGAGGCAAGGGGAATCAAGCCATTCCACCACATATACCGGCATTAATTTTGTTTTTTTGATTTCTCCATCCTTATTGACATGGTCCTTGGCTATAATGGCGTACCCGCCTGTCCCGTCTGCCCTCACATGCATAAGAAACTTTCTGCGTTCAAAAATATTTTCTGCAAATTTCCGATTTACATGAGCGAGCCATAACACCAAAGCAAGAGCCCCCATTGTCCAAATGATCATCAGCACAAGCTGCCAATCAATGCCTGCCGCCATGGCTATTCCTTCACCGCTCGTCATAACACCCGTTTGCAGATTATCCATTATCAAAACCGCATTATCGATTGGTTTTGCATCTGCATGTCCTGCCAAAACCTGCCCCACATTTGACGCCCCACGAATTGTCGTCTCAGCGCTTCCTACTGCACGCATTACACTAAATCTGCTCACTAAAGGGCGAATCCCAACCAAGTTAAATGCCACCAGCCTTATGGCCACAAGGCCCCAAAGACCATACTGCACCATAGGGTTGATTCTGCCCTTAAACGCGGCCCTTATAGCCAAAATGACCAAAATCAAGACCGACGAAGATATGATAGTGTCAATCATTTCCCTTCCTCCTCAGCCCTTTTTAATATTGCATAAAGTTCATCGATTTCTTCTTTTGACAAACTATTCTTCTCGACCATCGTGTTCACCATCAGGCCCAGGCTTCCGGAATAAACTTTGTCAAGAAAGCTTTCAGTCTCTTCCAGGGCCGTTTCGGCACGCTCTGCTTCAGGATAGTATTCCTTTGCTCTGGCTCCTCTTTCATACCTTACAGCCCCCTTGGATTCCAGGCGGTTAAGCATGGTAATAATAGTATGCTTGCTCCATCCGGTTGATTCTTTCAGCATTGACGTAAGCTGCGTAATTGTCTTTGGAGCGGATTCCCACAGCACATTCATGATATTCCACTCACCGTCGGATAAACTTATTTTCATATTGATAATCCCTTTTATAAAATATTAAGTATACACGTGTTTACCTTATAATACTATAAAGGTAGTCACGCGTCAACCTATTTTGTAA
>CAYYHH010000183.1:0-4567 GCA_964471645.1 uncultured Oscillospiraceae bacterium | reverse complement strand
TATGAATATAACAGATGAAAAGGTAAGAGCATATATCGACGGGCTTTACAGACCATTAAATCCCTTCCTTGATGATCTCCGGAAGCGGGCGGAAAAAGCGGATATACCAATCGTTCAAAGGGAGACAGAGACGTTATTATTAACTTTATTGGAAATCAACAGACCAAAGCACATTTTGGAAATAGGAACCGCCGTAGGATATTCGGCCCTCTGCTTTGCAATGGCAGGGCCCGGAACTAATATCACAACTTTAGAGCTGCAAGAAAGGCTTAAAATAATTGCGGAGGCTAATTTTCTCGAAGCGGGAATGGAGAAACAAATACGGATACTGCAAGGTGATGCCTTGGACACTCTGGAGCTTTTAAGTGAGGAAATAAAGGGAGGGACATCGGTACCCTTTGACTTTATATTCATTGACGGAGCAAAAAGCCATTATAAAGAAATTTGGGATAAATGCATGCACCTTTGCAAGCCCGGAACGGTGATTGTATCGGATAATATTCTTTATAAGGGAATAGTCGCAGCCGATGACTACCTGGATCATCGCAGGAACAAGACGGTTGTAAGGCGCATGAGGGCTTACCTTGATCATATTTCATCAATCCCCGGGGTCACCACTTCTGTTTTGTCTGTGGGAGATGGGGTGGCCATAAGCGTGGTTCGTATCTAAACCATATTCACAGGAACAATCCATACGTCCTCAGTCAGTGGTAAATGTTCTTTTGCCATGCAGATTACTGCACCCGATCCGATTTTTACATTTGGTATGTTGTCCAGATAAGGGAAGGCACTTATCATTGATTTGTTCGGATCACTTGTGGTTTTGATTTCTATCGGATGCAGGGTATCACCATTTCCTATAAGCAGATCGATTTCATTTTTGTCCTTGTCACGATAATAGTACAACGGTGGCTTCACAATTCCATCGTTATAATAGCTTTTCAGAATTTCCGCAAAAACAAAACTTTCAAAGATGTGTCCCCACATGGCACCATTTGTCAGCTGTTCCGGCGTGTTCCAGCCCAACAACCAGCAAGCAAGGCCTGTATCAAGGAAATATAATTTAGGGGTTTTGATAAGCCTCTTGTTGAAGTTGTTGTAATAGGGTTCCAGCAAATATACCAACCCGCTAGACTCCAGTACGGATAGCCATGCCCGGACTGTTTTTACATCTTTACCGCAAATTTCGGCCATAGTACTAAGATTAAGCATACTGCCTGTTAAAGATGCGGCTGATTTAACAAATTTGATAAAGGCCGATTCATCTTGAATATTGAGAACATCCTTGATGTCCTTTTCAATATAAGTTTGAAAATACGAGCTATAATAGTCTGACCAGTCATATAAGTCGCTCTCAATTTCGTGCAGTTCCGGGAAGAAACCTTTGTGTATTGAGGATATAATCTTATCATAATCAAATATAGAACCCGACAATATCATTTCATTAAAGTGGTCGGGCACAGGTAGGAATGGCTTGCGGTACGGTAACAGAGCCAGTTCACGCATGGAAAGACCCAGCATTCGAATGACGCCTGCCCTACCTGCCAAACTTTCACTGACACCTTTCATCAGCTTAATGCTTTGAGAACCTGTAAGATAGAATTGACCTTTTGCTTTGCTCTCATCAACGATATCCTTTATATAATCGAAAAGCTCTGTTGCTTTTTGGATTTCATCCACAACAACCGGCGGTTTATGCACTTCAAAAAATAGAGAAGGATTTTCTTTGGCACTTTCACGAACGAGTGGGCGGTTCAATGCCACGTAATTGATATTGCTGAATATTTCTTTGAGCATGGTAGTTTTTCCGACCTGTCGGGAGCCGGTCAAAACTAATACCGGTTTGCGTTTTGCTATCCTCTCTACGACAGACTCAATATGCCTGGGATAATACATCTCAACACCTCGCTTCGTCTATTCAGGAATGTAATTCCAATATATACAACATCCTTCAGTTTGTCAACATTGGGCTGCTGAAATAAATCCCTTTGTTTTCTAGATAGTGTCACTGGATACCTTTCTATCAATACCTTTATTTATAAATATCGCCTCTGGTATCAATTTTAGCAACAATTATATTTTCGTTTTCGATATGATATATAATCCTGTATCCTCCAACCCTTAATCTATACAGGGGAGGATATTTTTCCCCTTTTAATAATTTAATATCACCTTGGGGAATACGATTGATAGATTCAATTAGACGCTTTCTTGTTATTAAATCGTATTTCGCCAATGTCTTAACTGTAGGTTTTAAATATATGATTTTAGTCATTGTCTTCACCAATCAGTACATTATTTAAATAATTGGCATCAATGCGCTCGTCGTTTTTGATGCTATCCCATATTTCCTCTTCCTCTTCCGGAGTTAGATATAACATCGGCTCGGGTTTTGATTTTAGGAATAACAGAAAATCAATAATTTCCCCAGCCTTGCTTTCGGGCATTTCATCTATTAGCTTTTTAATTCTTTCCTTTGCTGTATTCATTTTGCACCTCCTAAAATTCTTTCTTAGATTATAGCAAACAATTCACATAGGTTATAGTATTTACAAGTTGTCCTTTCTTTTTATAAAGGAATCTTTATAAAGCATATATTGCTCTGGTTTATTCTGCTCAAAGTAGACTTCAAATGTCTTACCTTTGCCCTGAAAAGACACAGATTTTGCGCCAATTGATGTATTAATATCAGAAACATATATTTTGCCTTCTTTAAACATGTATATTCTCGTTTCGGGAATTGTGCCTAAAGTAGAGATAATTTCTTTCTTATCATCATCGTCTAAATCAATTTCCATGGTATTTCCGTCTACCTGTATAATCGAATCCTCTAGGTTTTCCTCAATAAACCAATAAAATGCCTGCGCATAATTGGCACCAAGTATTCCATAGATCTTAATTGCCTTTTTTCCAAATACATGGACTTCCTCAATCCCCATTAAATCGGCGGGGGTGCTCTCCATTGATACAGGACCCATATAATAAGATTTGCCACTCAAACTAATTCCGCCTTTCAATTCACTATTTGCAATATCCGTAAATATAAAGGCGCTAAGTTCCTCATCAATTATTTTTTCTTCAATAATCTTATTAATATTATCTGACTGCAGAGGTTCAATTTTTATATTACTTATTTGAGAAAATTCTAACTGGTATATGTGATCTTCTTTATTACTACATCCATTTAGCAAAAAGATTAAGATTATAAATATTATTGATAATTTAAATTTCATAATTTACTCACCTCTTCGGCGATACATAATCTCGCAAGTACGTTCAAGCGCGTTATAGATTCAGGTTATATCAATCTATAAAAATAATCAACGATTCTGATCGTTATTCCAATCATTATTCCAATCATTATAATCCAACACCCTTTTTTGTACCCCCACCACTTGGTCAGACAGTCAAAATGCAGCTATTTGCCGAAGCAATTCTAGCCTGAATATCCAAAGTTGCCCTTGGCAAGGGGGTACACTTCGATATGCATCTGTTTAAATTGATAAGTGTAAGATGCATTTTTTTTGATTTACGTAATAACTATAGTTTAGCAGTAAATTAAAATCTGACTTAGCAGAAAGGTTTTGATATGAAAAAAATATCATTTACTATTCTGGCGTTGGCCATCATGCTGATATCACTTTTTTTGCTCGTACCAAACGATGTTGAAGTAAGTAAAATCATAGAAATTGATAGACCTGATGTCTCCGGTGCAGTCTATAATTTGCCATGGAAAGACAGCAGTAAATTCTTAAAAGCCCAATCGGAAAGTGAAACACCCATTCTGATGGCGGCTTTTTGCACTGTTTTTAATGATGCGACACCCAGTGAAGAATCCAACGTCAAACTGGCTGCAAGTTACATTGCTGGATTTGTTGTTGAGCCTAATGAAGTGTTCTCTCAAAATGATGCTATTGGGCCATATGGAAAGGAAAAGGGGTATAAGGCCGGCCAGTCATTTTTTGGCGGTGAAATAAGAAACACTATCGGCGGTGGTGTATGCAAGATTGCAACTACACTATATAACGTATCGGTGGCCGCCAATTTAGAAGTAGTGGAAAGATATAATCACTTCATGCCCGTATCTTACGTTCCCCATGGACAGGATGCAACCGTATCGTACGGTTGCAAGGACCTTAAGTTTAGGAACACTACGGATTTTCCCATATTGATCTGGGCAGAGGGCATAGGAAACAGGCTTTACATATCTTTATATGGAAGAGAGGATCCCCCTCGTGTGGAGTGGAGCCACAAAGTTTTGAGCAGGACTCAAACCACCAAATTCTATATAACAAATACAGATCTGGCAAAAGGGGAGGAAAGGGTAAAGATCGAGGGTATGGACGGGACCTCTGTAGAATCATGGGTAACGGTAACCTATCCCGATGGCAGAACCGAAACCAAGCATATGGGGATCAGTCAATACTGGCCCAAGCCCTATCTAATAGAAATAAACAAATAGGCCTGATTTCGTACAGCACTAAGGTGCCGGCTCTGAAGCATTGTGTAGTCTTTGCCGGTACAAAAGCATTGAGTAGCTTTTGCCGATACAAAAGCATTGAGCAGC
>CAYYHH010000182.1:0-4582 GCA_964471645.1 uncultured Oscillospiraceae bacterium | reverse complement strand
TAATCATCGCCTCCTACAGAAAGCGCAATTATTTTATCAGCCTCCTGATCCTTGCAACTCAAGAATAGTATTGGTGTATCCTTTCGTATTTTGCGGATCTCAACACATAGGGCTACGCCGTTGATGTCGGGCAATAAAACATCCAGAAGGACCAAATCGGGGTTCTCAGATTCTAAAAGCCGCAGTGCGGCTTTTCCGTCCAGCGCGGAACATGTCGCAAATCCTTCCTTCTCCAAATAAGAGACAATAATGTCGTTAATATTTTTTTCATCATCGACAACAAGTACCTTCTTTGTGCTCACAGATATCCTCCTTGGTTTTCATTCAAAATAGAGAGGCAGGCATATCGTAAATGTTGATCCTCGCTGCAGCCGGCTTTTTAGCGTAATAGTTCCTCCGTGTGCTTCCACGATCTCCTTTGATATTGTCATGCCAAGACCACTGGTGTCTTCTCGCGCTGAATGTTCGCCTTTATCTACACGATAAAATCTATCGAAAATATAAGGGATGTCCTTAGATGCTATTCCCGGCCCGTTGTCTCGAACAGATATCTCCAGGTTTTTTCTTTTTGAATCAACATTTATACTAACTCTTATAGTACCACCTTTTGGGGAAAAGCGCATTGCATTGGTGATAATATTGGAAAACACCTGCTGGATCCTCTCTGTATCGACAATCAGCGCGATGTTGCCCAGTGCAGCTTTGTCCGTTTTTAATACCATTTTAAGCCCCGCATTCTTTATATCTAAAGAATGTTGATTTACCAGGGCATTCATCAGTTCCCGACCTCCTATTACCATGAAGTGGAAGGAAAATTGCTTTGTTTCCAACTTGGAAAGTTGGAAAAGGTCGTTGATCAGCCGCTCCAGTGTAATAGTTTTCTTATATATTATCTCGACGGCAGAATCTCTTTTTTCGACATCTTGAAAAGTATTATCCCTCAAAGCGGTTATATAGGCTAAAAGCGAGGTTACGGGAGTTTTAAGCTCATGGGAAATATAGGAGAGAAAAACTTCCTTCGATTTTTTTGAGGCCAGCATTTCCTCCTCCGCGACTTTCATAGTCGTAATATCGCGGATCACCCCTTCCAGAGCGATTGGCTCGTTGTCTTCGAACACAAGGGTAGTAGATATCTCCGCCCATAAGGGCAGCAAACTTTTACGAAAAATCCGAAAAACACCTCTCTTTTCTCCGACAAAGGTTTTATGGTCAAATAATTCATTGATTTTTGAGTCATCATTTTGATCGACTAATTTCGTGAGGAATTTTGGATCGTTATAAAAATCATGGGGCAAAAACCCAAGAATTTTTTCTACAGAGGGGGTAATGTATGTAAAGCCGGGTGGGTGGATCTGGTAAAAGAAAATTACATCGGATGCGTTCTCCGCGATCAGTTTAAACTGCTTTTCCGCATAGGACAACTTTGATTCCGCTCGTTGGAGATATATAACGACCACCATGAAATTGAGTATATTTGAAAATATAACCTCAGACAAATAGAATCCGGTCACATTGCCCGGATACAAGATTTCAATGATGGACAGGGCCGCTTTGCCAAAACCCCAAAGGCCGAAGATCACAACAGCAGTCAACTTCTCAAACAGGGGGACATTCCAATGGCGTACTATCAAATAACACATAACGGCAGTTAAACAGATTTGATAAGTTGAAGCGGGGATATGAAAAGACATTAAATCAAAGCGATACAGAATCGACAGGAATCCCCAGAGAATCAGATAGAGTGTAAACCTGATCCAGCACCCGGGAATGCGCAGATTCTGAAAGCTATAAGCGCCGAATAGAAGAAACATAATGTTGAACATATCAAATATCTTCCTCGGTATTAGAAAGATCAGCCCGTCATTGCCTAAAATTAAGAGGAGCAGACTGCAGGAATAGCAAAGCCAGCACAATCCCCAAAATCGAATGAATCGTTCCTTGCTTCTTGCAAATATGTAAAAATAAACGCTTGCCATGCCAAGAGACAATATTCCAAAAGCCGGCAAAATAATTGTCAAAGTATTCATACATACATTATATAGCGATATTTAATTATTTCCATAGCGGATAAGTAAATTGTCACAATGTTCAAGTAATGTGTTACTATATGTTTATGAATACAATAACTCCAGTACTATTGATAATATTTGCGTTTACTTTTATTCCGCTGATAATGGCTGAGTTCACCAGGAGCAATTCTACCCAGGATTTGGGCAATTTCTTTCTGCAGGGCAGACGGATGCCATTGTTCATGGTGTTTTTCACCGTCTACGCCACCTGGGTCAGTTCCTTTGCTTTTTTGGGTTCCACAGCCTCACTGTATTCCAATGGCCCTCTGTATATGACCTGCTTCGCCTGGAATGCTCTATTCGGGTTGCTATATATGACCCTCGGCCGGCGCTTATGGCACATCGGCAAAATAAATGGGTATTTGACACCGGTGGATTTCTTTAATGGAATATTTCACTCAGAGCTCTTGAACATGGTCGTTACATTGACTATTTTCGTCTTCACGCTGCCTTATCTGATGATACAACTCTATGCAGGTGCGTACATAATAGAGACAGCCAGCGGTTCTATCATTCCATGGAAAGCTGCGGGTTTTGTTTTTTATCTGGTGATCATAATCTACCTTTGGTCGGGAGGGATCAAGGCACTTGCCTTGACCGATGTGTTTTATGGATTGCTCACGTTTTCAACTATGCTGGCCGCCGGCTTTATCATGATAGGGAAAACAGGGGGTATCAGAAAAACGTTCTCTTTAATTGCTGAAAACAGTCCTCATGATCTGGTGCTTGGCACGGGCTTTGCCGAAAACTCTCCCTTGGCTTGGCTGTGCATGTTCATCGTGATCCCTCTTGGCGCTCTGATGGGTCCCCCCATGTGGATCCGTGCCTACGCGACAAAGAAAGAAAGAACATTTAAAATAATGCCTTTGTTTTTAACACTGGCTACCATAATGTATCTGGGTCCATCGTTGGTTGCCGCTGCCGCCAAGGTCTTATATCCGGGCCTCACAGAAACCGATAACCTGATGCCCTTTCTTTTAATCAATCACGTCCCGATGATTGCGTCTACTATAATACTGTGCGGAATTGCAGCGGCGGCTCTTTCAACGGCCAACTCGCAGATTCATGCCCTCGCAGCTATTTATACATTGGACATCCACAGACGTTACATAAGGGGAGAAATCTCAGAGCGAGGGCTGGTTGGAATAAGCAAACGTGCAATATTGATCCTTTCGGGATTTGTGTACATTCTCGTGCTCAATAATCCGGGTATGATCATAGATACGGGAACATTGGGAATGGCCGGCACATCCCAAATTATAATACCCACATTGGGGGCCCTGTATTGGGAAAGGTCCAACAGCAGAGCTATCATCGCCGGATTAGTGAGTGGAATAGCTTTGCTGTGCATTCTCTGTTTTGGCTACAGTATTTTTACGCCTTATGCGGCAGTGTGTTCGCTATTGTTAAACGCTGCTATTTTTATTGGTTTGAGTTTATACCTTCCCGCCGATATCAGGACCGGAGCAATCATATCCGGCAATAAAAAGAGCTTCCGCCGGCGGAACATTGAATGAAAGGATGGCAGAAATGGCAAAGATTGATCCGATATTAGCGGAAAATATTCATAGAAGTCTGGTTGATTTTATAAAAGAGAACTATGATCGATACTATTATTTGGCCTATAGTCTTGTAAAAAACAGAGAAGGGGCGGCTAAAATAGTAACGAACACCGTTTATTTCAGCCTCTATAACGGCAGAAAACTTAAGGATCTGCCACCAATGCACATATGGTTTTTGCAGCTCGTTATAAGAGATGGCATGAGAACAATGAACAATAAAACCTATCCCCGGGATTTTACAGAGGATTCACAAATGTATGCTTACTTGGAGACTCTCGAGCCTTCTGCGGTAAATGTATTTAAGTTATATTATTTTGAAGGCCTGAACAGTGAAAAAGTAGGGGATGTGCTTGGTATGAACGCGGAAGAGGTACAAAGGAGGTTGGATTTTGTAAGAAGTAAAATGCAGATCGACAGTTCCATGGATGAAGAGTCAGAAATGCGTCTGGAGGAATTGAGGAGAAAGTACGAATCCGCAACTATCCCCGAAAATCTCTGTGAAGAGATTGATAGTGCCATTAAACGCGAAGAAGACAATTTTGAAGAATTTTTGGAGAAATATAAAAGAGATAAAATCAGAAAGCCTATAGGTCTTTTAATCTTTGCGGCAATATTTTTTCTTGGTACAATATTGTTGGGCAGGAGCAATCAGATATTTGCTGAATCCGTTCTGAGCATGCCTGTGATCAGCAAACTGTTCGCTCCGTTTTTTTAAAGAAAAAATACTTGCCTTTCCAAAGGGCTTGTGCTAACATATAATAGTTGTATTTTAGAGGTTATCCTTTGAAGATAGATATTATTAAAGGAAGGTGAGAGCAATGAAGGAAGGAATCCATCCTGTATATAAGGAATGCAAGGTTACCTGTGCATGCGGAAACGAATTCGTGACAAAGTCGACGAAAGAGGAACTGAGATTGGATGTATGCTCTGCATGCCACCCGTTCTTTACGG
>CAYYHH010000181.1:0-4600 GCA_964471645.1 uncultured Oscillospiraceae bacterium | reverse complement strand
GTAAACAGTTTCGCCACATCAGCCCTCCCCGTGGTTTACGGAACTGTACTTACATGATTAACTCATTTAAAAAAAATGGCCAAATTCGGTTTTGAAAAGCGAAAGATCTTTTTAGAATAATCAATGAGGCTTATTTATGTAGATAGTAAACAATAGAGGAGAAAACCAAGCGATGGCTTATTTAGGTTTTCTCCCTTTCAATTATAAAAATATAATCTATGACAATATAACAATATAAACATGGCACTATGCAATGTATAATTGACACGGTGCCATGTTTATATTATAATACATAATGCCAGGAGGTGACATATGAAGAACAAGCGTATGAAAATAGCCCGTATGGAGTGTGATATGAAGCAGGAGGATTTAGCAAATGCAGTCGGAGTAACAAGGCAGACAATTGGATTGATCGAATCCGGAAATTATAATCCGACGCTTAACCTTTGCATCGCTATTTGTAAAGCATTGGGGAAAACTTTAAATGATCTGTTTTGGGGGGAGGAGTCATGAAAAATAGTATAATTCAAGATGAGCGTATTATTTCACAAAGAAGAAAAATACAAAGTGATGCATATCAAATTCTACTATATTGCTTGTTCGTTTCCGTGCTGATTCAACAATTCTTATTAAATGCGCCCTTTTCACAATTCGCCGCCGAGTTGTTCTGTTTAGCAGGCATGGTAATATACGTGGCAGTACGATATCTGATAACCGGAATCGATGTTTGTAATTCAGCCGAGCAAAGCAAAAAAAGAACTCTTCTTAACAGCCTGATAACCGGAGTAATCTCAACAGGAATCTTAGCTGTTTTGTCGGGAGAAAGAAGCATCGGCTCTCTTTTCTTATTTCTTATTGTTTTTAGCGTATGCTTTTTCGCGATGCAAACTGTAATGCTTTTCTTAAATAAAAAGAGACAAAAACAGCTTGATGATATAATTGATGAACAGGACAAATGAAGGTTCGATTTACATTGTTGTTGTCTTTATGTTATGATACCTTCGATATCAGTCAAGGGTAACTTTTCGCATAAGCAAAAAACGGAGGAAGCAGAAGGATATGGACTATACAAGGGTGTCAATCTTTACAGAAGCGGACAATCTGGAGCTTGTCGCTTCAATGCTGGAAGACAAGGGAATAATAGGTATTGAACTTCAGGAACCGGGAGTATATTCGGATTTTCTCAACAAACGCAACAGTTTTGACTGGGACTATATCTCTCCTTCGGTGGAGGCGCTGCAGGAGGTTTCTTCCAACATAACCTTCTATATTGAGGACACTTTGGTAGGAATCCATCTGCTGGATGAAATCCTGGAGGATATCCGCATAGTGGATATTGAAAGGGTGGAAGTTGCCGGAGTCTCTGACGAGGATTGGAAATACAAATGGAAAGAATATTTTAAACCGACGAAGATCACAGAAAGAATCGTAGTAAAGCCCAGTTGGGAAACCTATGAGAAGATAGGTGACGAGCTGGTCATAGAAATCGATCCGGGCATGGCCTTCGGCACAGGAGCCCATCCCACCACAACGCTGTGCATCCGGCTTTTGGAAAAATACATTGAAGGCGGCAGATCGACGGTTTTAGACATCGGCTGCGGTTCGGGAATTCTGACCATTGCTGCAGCGATGTTAGGAGCCAAACAAGTGATTGGAGTGGAAATCGATCCTGAGGCGGTGATGGTGGCAAAGGAAAATATCGCTGCAAACCACCTGACAGGAGATGTACAGGTTATACAAGGGGATCTGACAAAGGATATCGACTATCGGACAGATATTCTGGCGGCTAATCTCACAGCGGATCTGATCATCACCCTCTCAAAGGACGCACCGTGCCATCTGGGTAAAAACGGAATTTTTATCGTTTCCGGAATATTAACAGATAAAAAAGATCAAGTGGCCTCAGCCCTTGGGGCATCAGGTTTCACAGTTTTAGATGCACCCGAAGAAGGTGAATGGTGCGCCATGGCGGCAACAATAGAAAGAGGCTGAAAGCATGAGTCGTTTTTTTGTGGATCAGGAGTCCGTGAGGTCTGACAGTATCGAGATTACGGACAAAGAAGACATCAGGCACATCTGCAAAGTGCTTCGGCTGGGAATCGGCGACAAGCTGGAGATTTCAGATTCCAAGGAATTTGAATACGCGACGGAGATTATCACAGCGGATGCTTCAGGAGTCGTCGTCAAGATTTTGGACAAGCAGGAATTTGCCGGAGAACCGAAAATCAAAGTCACATTGTATCAGGGCGTTCCCAAGCACGGAAAGATGGATACTATAATACAGAAGTCGGTAGAGCTTGGGGTGCATGCAATTGTCCCGGTATTTACAGCGAGAACGGTAGTTGCAGAGAAGCAGGGATTTGACAAAAAGCTGGGGCGCTGGAACAAGATTTCGGCGGAGGCTGTAAAGCAATGCAAAAGGGGGATCGTGCCGGAAATAAGGAAAAACCTGACCTTTTCCCAAATGGCGGAAGATTTGAAAGCCTTTGATTTGGTCTTATTTCCCTACGAGGAGGAAAGGGATAAATCCATTAAAGACGTATTGCGCAACCTGGCCGGGCCCAGGGATGACATCGCCGTAATCATAGGGCCGGAAGGCGGTTTTTCACAAGAGGAAGCAATGGCAATTGTAAATGCGGGCGGCAGATCTGTGTCGTTGGGAAGAACCACCCTTCGCACGGAAACGGCAGGTCCGGCGGCACTTGCAATGATAATGTACGAATTGGAATTGTAAACATGAAAAGAACAATAGCATTTTACACCTTGGGGTGCAAGGTAAATCAATACGAAACACAAGCATTAAGAGAAAATTTTCAATCAAGGGGATTCCAAACAGTCGGCGACGAATCTCCGGCTGATGTATATGTGATCAACACATGTACCGTAACAAATCTGGCCGATCGGAAATCCAGGCAATACATCCGAAAAATGAAAAGGCTTAATCCCGAAAGTATAATAGCCGTCACCGGTTGTTATGCCGAAGTAAGCCCGGACGAGGTGTCCAAAATAGAAGGTGTAGATTTGATAGTGGGAAATAAGGAAAAATACACGCTCCCGGATCGCATAGATGATCTTCTGCGTAAATCCGCCGGCGAACTCGCCCCTGACATTAATAAGAATCGATCAGCCGAAGAAATGGCGCATGAATTTACCGGCTGTGGTCCCGTGACCGCAATGGACTCGAAAACGAGGGCATATATAAAAATTCAGGACGGATGCAATCAGTTTTGCTCTTACTGCATTATACCTTATGCAAGAGGGCCTATAAAAAGCAGGGATTTTGAAGATATAGTCGAAGAAGCCAAGGTATTATTGGCAAAAGGCTTTAAAGAACTTGTGCTGACGGGGATAAATACAGCTTTGTACGGCAAGGAAAAAGAATTTAAAATAGAGCGTGAAAATGCAAACATCAGCGAAGAGGTTAACGGAATAGAGATTATTGTTAAGTTGTTAAATGATCTGCCCGGAGAATTCAGGATTCGCCTCGGTTCGCTGGAGCCCAACGTTATCGATGCCCTGCTGGCAAAGAGATTGCTAAAATATGATAAGCTCTGTCACCATATGCATCTTTCCCTTCAAAGCGGCAGCGACAGAATATTAAATTCTATGAATCGCAATTATAACAGGCATGAGTTTCTTGAAATAGTGAAAGTGCTCAGGGATGCGGATGAGCATTATGGACTTACCACCGATGTTATCGTAGGGTTTCCCGGCGAAACCCAAGAGGATTATGAAAACAGCAAGGAATTGGTATCACAGGTAGGCTTTTTGAAAACTCATGTATTTCCTTATTCAGAGAGGAAAGGTACCAAGGCTGCTGATATGGCCGATATGGTGGATCCGAAAACAAAGAAAGAAAGGGCAGCCGATCTTATAGCCGCATCCGATGAAGCCGCATCTGTTTTTTTGGAAAAAGCTATCGGGTCGACGGGAAAAATTCTATTCGAGGAATATGACCGGGACGACGGATTAGTTATCGGATACTCAGATAATTATATCAAAGTATACTGCGGTGTTTCAGACCATAAAGAGGGCGAAATGTTGGTAAATACATTGCAGGATGTTGAATTTGCCGGAATTTACAAGGATGGGATGAAGGGCCGGATGAAGGGCAATTGTTTCGGGTTATAAATTTAACCTTGAATTTTTCCGGAAACAACACTACAATTGTTAAAAGGACTGATTCAGGATTGTCCCTTCTGAAAGAACAGGAGAGTAAAATATGGAAAACTGTATTTTTTGCAAGATTGTAAACAAGGAAATACCGGGCGATTTTGTTTTTGAGGATGATGAAATAATAGCATTTCATGATTTACAGCCCCAGGCGCCTGTCCACGTGCTCGTTATTCCCAAACAGCATATAGCTTCTCTGGACGAGGTCAGCACAGATCATGTGGTATTAATCGGGCACCTTTTATCAAAAGTCAAAGATATAGCCAAGGATCTCGGACTGGAAAACGGCTACAGATTAGTATGCAACTGCGGGGAGGACGGAATGCAAACGGTGAAACACCTGCATTTTCATCTGCTGGGGAAAAGAAAAATGCTTTGGCCTCCGGGATGATTCAGGGTCGTTTCCCAGCCGATTCCTATAAACTTT
>CAYYHH010000180.1:0-4605 GCA_964471645.1 uncultured Oscillospiraceae bacterium | reverse complement strand
GATTATCGCTGATAATGATCACCAATGTGATTATGGTATTAATTGCGATTTCGATCATGGCTATGGTTGATAGTGATTGCAATTGTGACAGCGGCGTTGATCATGATTGTGGTTTTGGCCTTGATTATGGCTGATAGTAATCACCAATGTGATTATGGTATTAATTGCGGTTTCGATCATGGCTATGGTTGATAGTGATTGCAATTGTGACAGCGACGTTGATTATGATTGTGGTTTTGGCCTTGGTTATAGCTGATAATGATCACCAATGTGATTATGGTATTAATTGCGATTTCGATCATGGCTATGGTTGATAGTGATTGCAATTGTGACAGCGGCGTTGATCATGATTGTGGTTTTGGCCTTGATTATCGCTGATAATGATCACCAATGTGATTATGGTATTAATTGCGATTTCGATTATGGCTATGGTTGATAGTGATTGCAATCGTGACAGCGGCGTTGACTATGATTGTGGTTTTGGCATTGATTATGGCTGATAGTAATCGCCATCATGACCGAGGTTTTGCTCAGCCTTAATTATGACTTATGAACGCGGTTGCGGTTGATTATGATTGGGATCTGCTGAACTAGTTATAGTTATGGCAAGAACAGTCATGACAAGGCTTGTTTAGAGCGAATGTACCCTCCTCGAAAAACAGGATGTAAACAAAAAAGACCTGTTTCAAATTAATATTGGAGGGCCGAACCGCAAATGTAGTTATTTATAAAAGTGCCAGAGGGCAAGGTTCAAGGATTTCGACTGAAAGTACACGAAAACCTGTACTATGAAGACACAAAACCGCTAATAGTTTTGGTTTTGAAAGTCTTGAGACTTGCAGTTTTAGAAGTTTGGGTTTGTTCATCAAACCCTGGGTTAGGATTATCATAAGGAGGTGGCGAATACATGGATACAGGGCCCAGTCCTGACGACAAACGCGATGCTAAAAAAAATGCGCATGTCATTGCTTTCGTTTATTGCCGCCCTCTTTCAGAATTGGTTTAGGCAATTTCGATCTTGAGCCATGGGATGTGCGCCTAAAATTATAAGGAGGTACGTGCCCATGGATTACGATAAAGAGCGACTGCCGGAAGAAAGCATCTCGCTGATCTTAGAATTAATTGAGCAGAAAAATTTTATAAAAGCCAGGGAAGAACTTTTAAATTTCAACGAAGTAGATATAGCCGAAATTCTTGAAGAAATGATGGACGAAATCGGGGTGGACAAAACCATCCTGCTTTTTCGCACCCTGCCAAAAGATATTTCAGTAGAGACCTTTTCATACCTTAATTTGGATGAGCAGCTGACTATAATCAACGGTATTACTGATAAAGAGCTCCACTATATTTTCGAAGAGCTTCCCTTTGACGATATGATTGACGTTCTCGAGGAACTACCGGCCAACATCGTCGATAAAATCCTTGAGAAGTCCACCAAGGAAGAGCGTAAACTTATAAATACCTTCCTTAACTATCCCGAATACAGTGCCGGCAGTCTCATGACACCGGACTATATCAGCCTTCAGAAGGATATGACGGCCAAAGAGGCCTTATCTTATATCAGAGAGGAAGGGATGGGAAGCGAGACTATTTACACCTGCTATGTAAAAGATAAAGGACGGAAGTTAATCGGTATCGTCTCCCTGCGCGCCCTTGTTATCGCAGATGACGATGCCAGCGTGGAAAGCATAATGCAGACCGATTTTGTTTGTGTCAACGTCCTTGATGATCAGGAAGAAGTCTCTAACCAATTCAGAAAATACGGCTTTATTGCTATGCCCGTCGTCGATAACGAAAACCGATTGGTAGGCATAATCACCGTCGATGACATTCTTGATATTATTGACGAGGAAACCACTGAAGATTTTCAAAAAATGGTCGGCGTTGCAGCTTCTACAGAAGAATACCTGGATATGGGCGTCGTACAGCATGTGAAAAATCGGCTCCCCTGGCTATTTTACCTGATGGTATCTTCTATGATCACGGGGCTAATAATTACAAAATTCGAAGTGCTTTTGTCCCAGGTGATCGTCCTTGTCTCCTACCTCCCCCTGCTTATGGGAACAGGAGGCAACTCGGGAGCCCAATCCGCAACTCTTGTTATTCGAGGGATTGCTATAGGCGATATTCTTCCTAAAAATGCTTGGAAGATATTGTTCAAAGAGCTGAGAATCGGATTTTCAATTGGGTTGGCACTCAGCATCTTAAACTTTTTAAAAATTATTTTCCTGGACGGCCAAAAGCCCTTGGTTGCTTTAACGATCTGCTGTTCAATGCTGATCATAATAACCATTGCAAAAGCGGTGGGAGGGATGTTACCGATGCTGGCAAAAAGGATGGGTATCGATCCGGCTCTCATGGCAAATCCTACGATAGCGTCCCTGACTGATATGTTTTCGGTTGTAACATATTTTTCACTGGCAACCCTCATATTGGGTATTTAGATAGTATTTATAAATGCACGATATGTTATGATAGGAGGATGAAATGAAAAAGGAAATCATTGCGCAAACCATTGATAATCTTACGAGAAATGGCTTTAAGGTCAAATTTTTCGAAGATGCCGAATCCGCGAAAGCGGCAATCCTGGATGAAATCGAAATGGATAAAACCGTCGGTTTCGGCGGTTCAATAACCTTGCAGGACATGGGCATCTACGAAGCCCTCAAGGATCGGGGATCCCAAATCTCCTGGTCGTGGGTGATCGGGGAAGGTGAAACTCGAAAAGATCTTTTGAAACAATCTGCAAACGCCGATGTATACCTTTCCGGAACCAATGCAATTACAGAAAGCGGGAGCCTGGTCAATATTGACGGTACCGGTAATCGGCTTTCAGGCATTCTTTTTGGCCATGAAAAAGTAATAATAGTAGTTGGCACCAATAAGATCACCAGAAGCCTTGATGAGGCTTTGATTCGCATTAAAAATATTGCATCACCCCCCAATACAAAAAGGCTGGGCAAGAATACGCCCTGCGCCGAGTTTGGCAAATGTATGAACTGCGATGTGCCCGACAGGGTATGCAGGGCTACATTGATCATTGACCGCCAGCCCGGAGGGGTGCCCATAACCATATACCTGATAAACGAAAAGCTGGGATATTAATCGGAACAAGTGAAAAAGGGCAAGGGACAGGGGCTTTTTCACCCCTCCACCTTCTCCTTTTTATTATTCTTCTTTCTTTTTTTCACCCTCCCGCCTCTTCGCTTTTCACCATTCTGCTCTCCTTTTTTACCCTTCCACTTTTTGACTATTTAGACTATTGCAATATTTGTTCCAACCCCCTTCTGCCCTTGACGCTGAAATGCCGATATGCTATGGTTGAAGGAGCGATACAATGTACTAGTTTCACATTCTCGAATGTTAACATTTTATGAAAAGAGGAGAAAAAATGGCAAATCTAACCGAAAAATATCTTAAGATCGTTAAGGAAAGAAATCCTGGCGAAACAGAATTTCAGCAGGCAGTCGAAGAAGTTCTGGTTTCACTGGAGCCTGTTATCGCACAGCATCCCGAATATGAGGCTACGGGCCTGATCGAAAGGCTTATCGAGCCCGAAAGAGCGATTTCTTTCAGAGTTGCCTGGGTTGACGATGCCGGTAAGGTACAAGTCAACAGAGGCTACAGATACCAGTTCAACAGTGCTCTTGGACCATATAAAGGAGGCCTGAGATTTGCACCCAATGTAAACCCAAGCATTATGAAATTCCTCGCTTTTGAGCAGATCTTCAAGAACTCCCTTACCGGCCTTCCCATAGGCGGAGGCAAAGGTGGAGCCGACTTCGATCCCAATGGCAAATCAGATGCCGAAATCATGAGATTCTGTCAATCTTTCATGAATGAACTGTACAGACATATCGGACCGTACACAGACAGCCCCGCCGGTGATCTGGGCGTAGGCCCCAGAGAGATCGGCTATTTGTTCGGACAATACAAAAGACTGGTAAACAGATTTGATGAAGCAATTACAGGAAAGAACATAAATTATGGCGGATTGAACGGAAGAACCGAGGCTACAGGTTATGGAATCGTTTATTTTGCCAACTGCATGCTTGAAGCAAACAACGAAAAAATGGCCGGTAAAAAGGTTGTCATTTCAGGTTTTGGAAACGTTGCCTGGGGCACAGCCAAGAAGTTGGAAGAATTAGGAGCGACCGTAGTTGCATTCTCAGGACCTGACGGGTACATCCTTGACGAAGCCGGAGTGACCGGTGAAAAAGTCGATTATATGATCGAGCTGAGAAACAGCGGCAAGAACATCTGCGCACCTTATGCCGACAAATTTGCCGGATCCAAGTTCATCGCAGGAAAGAAACCTTGGGAAGTCAAAGCTGACTTGTATATCCCATGTGCAATGCAGAACGATATCCATCTTGAAGACGCCAAAAATATCGTCGCTTCCGGTGCCAAGTTCATGTGTGAAGGCGCAAATATGCCAACCACTAATGAAGCTCTTGATTACCTCATGAAGAGCGGCGTTATCGTCGGTCCTTGCAAAGCTGCAAACGCAGGCGGAGTTGCTTGCTCATGCATCGAGATGGGACAAAACGCAGGTCATACAGTATTCTCGCCGGAACAGGTACACGCACAGCTAAAGACCATCAT
>CAYYHH010000179.1:0-4613 GCA_964471645.1 uncultured Oscillospiraceae bacterium | reverse complement strand
CCGGAATATGCGAAAATACCATGGATGCTGTCAGCGACAGAGATTTTGCCATAGAATTCATCAGCTGCTGTGCCATGGCCATGATGCATCTTTCCCGTTTCTGCGAGGAACTGATCTTGTGGAGTTCTACGGAATTCGCTTTTGTTGAAATGGATGATGCCTACAGTACCGGCAGCAGCATAATGCCTCAGAAGAAAAACCCGGATATGGCCGAGTTGATCAGAGGCAAAACAGGGCGCGTATACGGGGATTTGATTGCCCTGCTTACTGTTATGAAAGGGTTGCCATTGGCATATAACAAAGATATGCAGGAGGACAAGCCGCCGCTGTTCGATGCGGGCGACACCCTCAAAGATTGCCTTTCCATATTTACACAGGTTATTTCCACTATGGAAGTCAGGAAAGACAGGATGGAGGAAGCCGTAAGTTCGGGCTTTATGAACGCTACCGACGCTGCTGACTACCTGGTAAAAAAGGGCCTGCCTTTTCGTGACTGTCACGAAATCATAGGTAAAATGGTACTCAGATGCATTGAAGAGGACAAAACCCTGGATGAGTTGACTTTGAAGGAATTCAAGGACTTTTCGCCCCTGTTTGAATCCGATATTTATGATGCCATAGATGTGCGTAAGCGCGCAATCAAATAGGATGCCATCGGCTATTCTGACGTTAACTGCATCATTATCTCCAGCTTATTGTACACACCTCTTTCCAAAACGTTGTAAATAGGCTGGATTTCTTCATTTTTCAGATAAAGTCTTATGGAGTCATAATATTCCTGCTCGCTGATATTCCAGAGAATGGGCGGAAGTCCGCTGATCATTAAATAATACTGTGCCGCAATCCTCGCCATCGCCTCAGATGATGTACGGAAAGGATATATCTCGATTATTCTATTATGTAAAAATGCCGCCTTTTCTATCGGATTTGTCTGGTACTCGTTGGAGTGTAGCCAATGAAACAGCATTTCCATCTGCTCATCTATTTCTTTAAAGTGAGGCGGATTATATCCGATCATCCTGAGCACCGGGTTTGACTTTCTGTATTCGCCTTCAGATTCACCGGTCAGGCTTTTATAAAGCCTGAACATATACTTTTGATTCAGATAATAGCCCATCTCCACCATATCAAAAACAATATTTATTGTATCTATGTAATTGCTTATAACCGAGTGATCCTTCACGCTTATATCCGTCAGAAATTCACCCTTTATGATTCTCCCCACATCCGACTTGTTCAGGTTGGCACCATCTAATTTATGTGAAGAATAGATCCAATCAAGATAATCGATTTCTCCGATAAGCCGAGCCGCTTCCGGCCGATATGGCTTCCTGTTTTCAAGGATCAGCTTTTTTTTCTTTATTTCCCTGTACATTGCCTCGCCCCCTTCCGCTGCTTTTTCCAAATCGATAATTCAAAATTTTGGCTCTTGTTTCTTCTGGTCTGTTACTTTTTATCATCCGGCCTATTAATTCCTGTAATTTCGTCTTTGCTTTGATCAATTTTACTGTTAAAATGTTTTTGTTATATATATATTTTACCATGAAAATACAAATGTTGTTTACTAGATTCGGTATTTTGCATATAATGGATACAAATTACTTTTGCTTTGCGGGGGGATCGTCATATGGAATGGATGTACGAAATAAATCTTGCGTCAATTACACTGCGGCTGTCTTTGGCCGTGCTTTTTGGCGGGATCGTCGGATTGGAAAGAGGGGCCAATAAACATCAGGCGGGGCTCAGAACTCACATACTCGTCTGTGTCGGCGCAACATTGGCTATGATGACCAACTCATACGTCTTCGAGAACATATCTCACACCTCGGACCCCGGCAGGCTGGGGGCCCAGGTAATCAGCGGCATAGGTTTTTTGGGGGTCGGGCTTATTTTGGTGACCAGCCGAAACAAAGTGAAGGGTCTTACAACCGCTGCCGGGCTTTGGGCTACGGCTTGTGTCGGGTTGGCATTGGGAGTGGGCTTTTATGCCGGCGGAATAATAGCCGCCATCTTCGTAGTAATATCCTTGGCTTTTCTGCCGAGGCTTGAGGTATATTTTTATAATCGATCCAGAGTCATGAGTATTTTCGTCGAGCTGGACAGCATGGCGAATGTACGGGAATTCCTTTCGCAAACGCGGGCCCAGGGCATTACTATAAATCAGACCCACGTCAATAAATCCGATGCCATAACCAGCGACGGATACAATTTAGACATATCAATAAGGATACCTAAAAAAATAACTCATATCGAAGTTATAGAGCGTCTATCCGCCCTGCCCGGGGTGTTTCTTGTAGAAGATCTGGAATAAAGCCGAAGCCACAACGCTGCAAACGCTGCAGAAGTGATAACCCCACAGGGGACGAGATTGTTGTCGCCGCAGTTGTTTTGATTACCATTAACAACAACCTCATCTCCTTGTCTTTAAGCCTATCCGTTCGTCCGGATAGCATATTCTCATATGACCTGGCCTTTTAAACCGGATAGACCATATTTTCTTCGTCCAGCAGACTGGAATCGATCTGATAATTTTTTGCATTTCTATACTTGAAAAAGTCTATGGAGGGTTTGGGGAACATTGCTCTTGTCAAAACATCCTCATCCTGCTCCACATATTGAGCTACCTCTTTTTTAATGCTTTCGAGTTCAGGTTTGATAAGGTCGGCGGGTCTGCAGGTGATCTGCTCCTCATTTCCGATGATTTTTTTCACAATATCCTCTTTAATCGGAACCGTTGTCTTGCCGTACATACCCTTGACCAGCTGTTTAACTTCATTGGGAACCATCTTGTACCGCTCACCGGTTACAACATTCAATACTGCCTGGGTTCCGACGATTTGGCTGGTAGGTGTGACCAGCGGCGGATAGCCCAGATCTTCCCTTACCCTGGGCACCTCTTTCAGGACCTCTTCAAATTTGTTCATCGCGTTTTGCTGCTTCAATTGGGAAACCAAGTTTGACAGCATTCCGCCCGGTACCTGGTACTTCAATGTATTGATATCCACGCCCATCAGTTTGGGATCCAAAAGACCTTCTGCAATGTATCGTTCTCTGATCGGCCTGAAATATTCGGCGATCTCATTGAGGGCATCCATGTCCATGCCCGTATCATATTCGGTGCCGGCAAAGGTCTTTACCATCGGTTCCGTTGACGGTTGCGATGTTCCTTCTCCAAAGGGTGAAATGGCCGTATCTATGATGTCTGCTCCCGCCTCCACCGCCTTTAAAAGCGTCATGCTGCCCATTCCGCTGGTAGCATGGGTGTGAAGCTCCAAGGGCAAATCGACCTTTTTCTTGATTTCCTTGACCAGTTTGTAGGTATTATACGGGTCGAGCAGTCCCGCCATGTCCTTGATGCAGATCGAATCCGCACCCATGTCGGCAAACTCCTTTGCCAGATTAGCAAATACCTCATTGGTATGAACCGGGCTGATAGTGTAAGACATAGCCGCCTGTGCATGGCCGCCTTCCTTTTTGACCGTTTCTATGGCCTTCATGAGGTTTCGCGGGTCGTTGAGCGCATCAAATATTCTTATAATATCGATGCCGTTCGAAAGGCTTTTCTTAACAAACTCCTCAACCACATCGTCCGCATAGTGCTTGTATCCCAGCAGGTTTTGACCTCTCAGAAGCATCTGCAATTTTGTTTTTTTGATATTCTTTCTGATCTCTCTGAGCCTTTCCCAAGGATCTTCGTTAAGAAAGCGCAAACATGCATCGAAGGTGGCTCCGCCCCAGACTTCAAGCGCGTGGTAGCCGGCATTATCCATAGTTTCAAGTATCGGAATCATTTCCTTTGTTGTCATTCTGGTAGCGATAAGCGATTGATGGCCATCCCTCAGCGCAGTTTCTGTAATTTTTACCTTACCCAAGTGTTTCCCTCCTGTTTAATTCTGATATTCCCTATTATTTTGATATTGTTCTTGTTATTCTTTTTGTTATTCATTTTGCTATTTGTTTTGTCATTCGTTTTGACCGATTTTATTCTTATGATGGCCGTCTCCCCTGCTATTGCACTGTTATCCTGGATCCCTCTGCTTTTGCGCTGTTATCCCGGATCCCCCCGCTATTTCCCGGTTGTGCTTAACCTGTTTCCATATGGCAAAGCCTCATAACCGCCAACGACATAATCACTATATAAAATTGCTGATACCCCATGTTTTTATTCTCTAAACACAGTGTTATCATTATATACGAGCCGGCGGCCTAAATACAAGATGAATTTTGGGCCACATAAGAACCGACCAGATGTGCCCCGCGGGCGTAATAGTAATCCTGCGACAAATTGTGGTTAATGTTCACCCCTGCCCGGAAATATGCAGCAGTATGAAGGGCAGGCACAACCCCGGGCACATGTTCACTGATCAGATTTCGTGCGAACTGTAACAATTGTGTCAAGTTACCACAAAAATACTTTGATAAAGTATTGACAATCTTTTAAATTGATATTACAATATCGATAGTGCAATACCGAATAGCTTTCAGCAGTCTTGGTTGTCAAGTAAAAAGACGATCGATAGCGGATGGTGCCCGGTATCGGAGACTGCCGTACCGGAGACTGTCGTACCGGAGACTACCGTACTGGAGACTGCCGGTGCACTGCCAAGGGGAGA
>CAYYHH010000178.1:0-4625 GCA_964471645.1 uncultured Oscillospiraceae bacterium | reverse complement strand
AATAATGGCGATTACCTCAGCTTTTTCTTCAAGAGAATCATAGCCTAAAAAAACAGTGGGATCATAATCACCCAAGTGCAATATGTCCTCGGACCACCCCTCAGTATCCATGCTTTTTCTTGCGGCCCTTGCCATTTCCTTTTGATGCTCCATAAGTTTCCGGAAGCCTTCTTCATCGGCATCGCAGCCTTTTTCTTTCAGTATCTCAAGGGTCAGCTCAAGGGGGAATCCGAAAGTATCGTAAAGTTTAAAAACCGCCTCCCCTGACAGTACGGTTTCGCCCTTATCATTCAGGTTTTTTATATGCTCTTCCAATAGAACACTGCCTTGATCAATGGTATTGCCAAATTTCTCTTCTTCAACTGAAATCACCCTATGAATATAGTCCTTGCGCTCTTCAAGGTCCGGATAGGCTTCTCCGGATATTTCTATTACCTTTTTCGAAAGTTCATCCAGAAAATTACCTTTAATACCGAGCAATCTGCCATGCCTTGCCGCTCTTCGCAGCAAACGGCGCAGCACATATCCTCTTCCCTCATTGCCCGGCAAAATGCCGTCTCCTATCATAAAGGCAATAGATCTTATATGATCTGTAATTATGCGAATGGATACATCTGCAGGCTCCTTGCCATAACTGTATTTAACCCCGGAGATTGCCACAACGCTGTCAAGAATGTAGCGGATTGTGTCTACATCAAAAATCGATTCCACATCCTGCATTACACAGGCAAGCCGTTCCAAACCCATACCGGTGTCAATATTCTTGTATTTTAAAGGTGTATAATTGCCCTCGCTATCTTTGTTAAACTGCGTAAAAACATGGTTCCAGATTTCGACGAACCTGTCGCAATCGCACCCGGGCTTACAATCGGGTTTACCACAGCCCTTTGCCTCGCCTCTGTCAAAGTATATCTCGGAGCATGGACCGCAGGGGCCTATGCCTATTTCCCAGAAGTTATCTTCTTTCCCAAGGCGTACAATCTTATATTCCTCGATCCCTATCATATTTTTCCAGATATCATAAGCCTCATCATCTTCTTCATAAACACTTGGCCATAGTTTGTCCTTTGGCATTTCCAATACTACTGTAAGGAATTCCCACCCCCATTTAATAGATTCCTCTTTAAAATAATCACCGAACGAGAAACTGCCAAGCATCTCAAAGAAAGTTCCGTGTCTGTCCGTATAACCGACGTTATCAATGTCTCCGGTACGTATACACTTCTGGCAGGTAGTCATTCTCTTTGACGGCGGCATTTCAATACCGGCAAAGTAAGGTTTTAAGGGGGCCATACCGGAATTTATAATCAACAAACTCTTATCTTTTTCGGGTATCAGAGAAAAACTTTCCCTGCTATAGTGTTCCTTCCCTATATAAAAATCACGAAACATATCTCTCAGTTCATTAAGTCCAATTTTTTTCATTTGCTTTTGCTCCTCATAAAATATTCATAATATTGTACCATATAGGAAGCCCCTTGTGTAGATTCTTTAAACGTAAAATGATATGATTAAAGGAATTGTTACAGTTATCTTTTGGATCAAGGAGAGCTTTATGAAAATAAACCCTTTAGGCAACACCGGGCTGAACGTTACAGAGGTGGGATTCGGAGTTCTCCCTATGGGATCCACTCAGCTTAATCTTCCTCTTGACGAGGGGGCGGCGGTACTTCGCTATGCACTGGGACGGGGTATCAATTTTCTAGATACAGCGCAGTATTACAGGACCTATCCTTATATCCGGGAGGCTCTCAAAGGAACTGCTTTCGACCCGATTATCGTCTCAAAATGCCTTTACGGGAGCTATAGAGAAATGCAGGAGGCTATCGAAGAGGCCAGAAAAGAATTGGATCGGGATATAATAGATGTTTTCCTCCTCCATGAAGTAAGGGGGCTTTGGGATTGGGAATGCCGTGCCGGTGCCTGGGAATGCCTGATGGACTACAAGGCGAAAGGTGTAATCAAGGCAGCGGGTATTTCTACCCACCACGCTGATGTGGCCGCCCTTTCCGCGTCGATACCGTCGGTCGATGTCCTTTTCCCATTAATAAACTTTGCCGGCTTAGGCATCAGAAACGGCAATGGACCAGGAACCAGAGAAGATATGGAATTGGCCATAAAGGCTGCAGCCGATGCGGGAAAAGGCGTTTTTGCCATGAAAATCTTCGGCGGAGGGATCCTGGCGGGAAGCTATATCAAGGCCATCGAGTACGTCAGGGATCTGCCCGGCATATCCTCTTTGATGATCGGTTTTGGTTACCTCCATGAGATAGATCGTATTTTTGAAATGATGGACAGCACCCTGCCTCCGGACTATGTTCCCGACATGAGTAAGAAGCGTATTTTTGTCGATCAGGGTGATTGCGAGGGATGTGGCGCATGTGTAGAACGCTGTCCTAATCACGCTATGTATTTAAACGAAACAGGCCAGGCAAATGTTCTTTATGATATCTGCCTGACCTGTGGATATTGTGCCCCGGTCTGCCCGGTACGGGCAATAATTATGTTGTGATGTTATTCAATTATTCTTCGTGATCATCGTCGTCGTGGTCGAATTCGGAATCCGGATCAAATCCTTGCAATCCTTCCAATTCGAGACCGTGTTTTTTTGCATACATGTAAATCGCCGTTTTTATCGCCTGTTCAGCGAGAACCGAGCAGTGTATTTTCGGTCCCGGCAGCCCTCCCAGTTCATCTACAAAATTCTGATTTGTCAATTTTAAGGCATCCTCTAGTGTTCTGCCTATTATCATATCGGTGGCAACGCTGGAAGATGCTATAGCAGACCCACATCCGAATGTACGGAATTTGGCGTCGGTGATCACATTATTGTCTACCTTAAGTGAGATCTCCATCATGTCACCGCAAACAGGACTCCCGTAAGTCCCTACCGCATCGGCATCTTCGATTACCCCTGAATTTTTTGGATTGGTAAAGTGTTCCATTACCTTTTCATTGTACATAGCCATCTTTCTATCTCCTTCCCGACTTAACTAGGCTTGACAGTTGCATTTCTGTGCTGTTTCCATTGCATGATTCCTATCAAAAGGTGAAATGGATCTCAATTTAATCACTATTTTTTCTATTTCGTTTACGACGTAATCAATATCTTCTTTAGTAGTAAAATCCCCTACGGTAAAGCGCACAGAGCTGTATGCCTTTTCAATAGGCAGCCCCATCGCCGCAAGCACATGGGATGCGGCAAAGCTTGCCGAGGAACATGCAGAGCCGGTAGATGCATAGATTCCCTTCAAGTCCATATATAAGATCATTGCCTCGCCTTCTACATAGTTGAAGACCAGGTTCAGGTTACCGGGTAACCGATGTTTAAGACCACCGTTCAGATCCACGTCGGGAATAGTATCCTGGATACGAGAAAGAAAATAGTCTCTCATTTCCGTTACTTTGCTTATATGCGAATCCAGATTGATCATTGCCAATTCACAGGCTTTACCAAAACCGACGATGCCCGGCAGGTTTTCAGTGCCAGCCCTTTTTTTCGATTCCTGCGCACCGCCCTGCAACAGGTTGGTAATGGTGAGACCCCTTCTTATATAAAGTGCTCCTACTCCCTTTGGCCCATAGATTTTATGGCTCGAGATGGACAGCATATCCACGCCCAGATCCTTTACGTCAATAGGTACATTGCCGAGAGCCTGTACCGCATCGCTGTGGAAGAGTATCCCATGCTCCTTGGCCACGGCAGCTATTTCCTTTATCGGCTGGATAGATCCAACCTCATTATTGGCGAACATGATACTGATCAATACGGTTTTATCTGTAATTGAGTCCCTCAGCTGCTCTATGGAAATCAGTCCGTCTTTATCCACATCCAGGTAAGTTACATCAAAACCTTCTTTCTCTAGATATTGACATGTGTGCAAAAGGGCGTGATGTTCCACTTTAGTAGTGATTATATGGTTGCCCTTCGCTTTTTTAGATTTAACTGTGCCGATCACCGCCCAGTTATCAGCCTCCGTTCCTCCGGAGGTAAAATATATCTCTCTATCGTTTGCACCGATCAATTCCGCAACTCTTGATCTTGCCGACATCAAAGCATCTTTCGCCTGGAAACCCATTGTATACAGGCTGGATGGATTGCCGTAATTCTTTGTAAAATATGGCAGCATCTCATCAAGTACTTCTTGTTTAACCGGTGTGGTAGCAGAGTAGTCTAAATACACTTCTCTCAAAAATCCACCCTCCTTAAAGTTTCTAATGATGTAAGAAATATTTTTCATTACATGCCAAATTATTATACCATCCTTTTTCAAATGGTAAACTGATTTTTGATAAAAATATGCCTTAATTCCAGCCGTATTCGGTACCTGATGCCGAATACTACCAATCGCTATTGGGTAATCGGGGTGAATTCAGATATTTTATATTTACTGCCGGTCTTTTTAAACACGACATTGTAGTCGAGGGACTGGACATAATCCCCCTCTATCCCTCTCATATGCCATAAGATATCGCATATATATGATTTGTATCCGTAGATATCGGATACTTTGTGCATTGCCAATACCTCCATGCTCTTAACCATGTCTATGTCGGTATCCTCATATTCTCGCAGGCTTCTGATATCCGCAGACAGCAGTGGTTGTGTCTCTATCTCATATAGC
>CAYYHH010000177.1:0-4636 GCA_964471645.1 uncultured Oscillospiraceae bacterium | reverse complement strand
AGCGAAAGCAAATCTTTCTTTCCATATTTCACAGGCTTTCCGTTGAAAAAAACTTCTCCCGAGGTAGGCCTCAATACCCCGTTGAAATTAAGAAAAAGCGTGGATTTTCCTGAACCGTTTCCCCCGATAACGGCGGTAGTAATGCCGGATTTAATTCCAATATTGACCCCGCTCAATGCCGGCGAGCCATCTTCATAGCAGTATATGAGATCTTTGGTTTCTAAAATATACATATGCCTATATCAGCCTTCCCGCCGCTTCTGCCGCCAACAGCAGCAGGCTCAGTGCCACCCCATGAGGAACAATAGTTTTTACAGCGCCGGCATCGTCCGACAAATAGCCAAAGCTGCCGTTAAAGCCTCTGGACTCAAGAGCTAAATTTATTCGCTCTGCCCGATTAAGACAGTTGACGAAGAGCATAGTTACCAGCTCTCCGGTGGATCTCATTGAAGAAGAAAGATTGCGGTATCCAAGCCTTGATGCCTGAGCCGTGTAAATCCTTTTCCATTCATCCCAAATAATGAAAATAAAGCGATATATCAGCTCCATCAAGTCCACCAGCAGCTGGGGTACTTTCCGCCTTTGCAGAAATGCAAATATGCTGTTCATGGGGGTATTCAAGGCAATGAAATAAAAGCAGCTGATTGCGGCTATAGAACGCATTGCTATCAATATTCCTTTGCTCAGGCTCTCATATGTGACCCCGTATTTATATCCCGCCAGGTCCATGAATATAAAACCCATAGGAATAATCAACAGCTTGAGGTACCTCCCTGCGCTCATGCTCCCCCAGTAAATCGTTGCCATTGCCATGGAAGCTGTCACAGCTGCATTCGTGATCGTCGATGTACTGAAAAGACACAGTAAAAGCGGCACTCCCGCAAAGACCAATTTCCCCGAAAGTCTGTATCCTGCAATTTTTGAGTTGTATGCGTATTTGTCAATTACAATCATCTTGCGGTTTCTTTTTTTGCTTGGGCAGATAATCTTCCCAGGCCGAATCCTATAATAGCTGCGCCGATAGCGGCTTGCAGAGCAAATAAGAGGGATTCGATCTCTCCGCTTGCCGGTTCCGTCAGCGGTGAGAACCAAGGCTCATAATCAGGCGCTATTTCTACGATCAGATCCTCCGCCATACCGTCAGCCCCTTCAAACTCCGCACCTTGTAAAAATAGCAACGGCACTATCGCCAAGGCAATAACAAATAGGATCAATATAGTGTTTTTCTGCCATAATTTCATTGCTTATGCACCTACCCTTTCCAGCACGTGAACCTCGTCAGCGCTATATTTTTCCAGCAGGTTGTATACAACCACCGTCAATAGTCCCTCAGATATGGCGATGGGTATCTGCGTTACCGCAAATATAGCCATAAATTTTGCCAGTGATGCTGCGATCCCACCCACCGGATCGGGAAATGCCAAGGAAAGCTGCACCGATGTGGCTACATAAGTAAGAAGGTCACCCAGGAAGGCCGCGAAAAAGACACATACCGACCGATTGACTTGCAAGCGCTTGAGAAGCATATAAGTGCCGAAAGCTGCAAAAGGCCCGATTATAGCCATCGAGAAGACGTTTGCTCCCAGGGTAGTAAGTCCCCCATGTGCTAGAAGCAATGCCTGGAACAGCAAAACGATGGTGCCTATGACGGCCATGGCTGTGGGACCGAAGAGAATGGCACCGAGGCCGACCCCCGTGGGATGTGAGCAGCTTCCCGTAACCGACGGCAGCTTTAATGCGGACAGGATAAAAGTGAACGCACCGCACATAGCCAGTATGAGCAGCCTTTTTGACGATTCAGAGACCTTTCTTTTAATCGAATAGAATCCGAAAATCACGAAGGGAATGCTGATTGCACCCCAGCCGATAGCCCAGGCGGGGGGTAAAAAACCTTCCATAATATGCATGGCTCCTGCCGTCGCCGGAAGGCATAGAACCACAGCTAAAACAACGGACCCGATCTTAACCACTCTTTCCATACGAAACCTCCTTAAATAAATAAAAGCGCCTGTCATAGGACAAGCACTTTAGATGGCATAAAGCATGATTCACACCCGCATTTTACGAGAGTTTATTTACCTGCGATCATACTGAATGATCCAAAAGCCCCATCGACCTGTGAAGCAGTTTGGCACCATGTTGGCAGGTCTTCCGACTTAGACAGATACGCTGATTTCCCTTCCCAAGCAATTGCTCAGTGGTATATCAAACCAGCTTCATCATCACGGCAGCAGGACTGTCCGGGATTTTCACCCGATTCCCTATTCTCGTATGGGCTTTAGCCCACACGCTCCAACAATCGTTTTCGTTATTAAATTCTGAAGATAATTAAATCATATCCGGCATCGGAAATCAAGCACAAAAATATAGTTCAAGGGTTTTGCCTGTCAGATTCCAGTATTTCCAACGGCCTCAGCAATTGCTCTACAGTATGGGCCCGATTGACTTCCCGGCGCACTTCTGCGGCACCTTTGATGCCTTTCAGGTACCAACCGATATGCTTGCGCATTTCCTGAACGGCGCATCTTTGGCCTTTTTCTTCTACGAGCAGGCCGATATGCATCTTAATCATACTAAGCTTTTCATCTGCAGTGATAGCCGGTGAGACAGGCCTACCCTCATAGATTTCTATGGCATTTCTGAATATCCAGGGGTTTCCCAAGGCGCCTCTGGCTATCATAACAAAATCGCATCCCGTTTCTTTCAGCATGTTGACTGCATCTTCTCCCGACAGCGCATCGCCATTTCCTATGATTGGGATTGTAAGCTTTGTTTTTATTTTTTCAATGGCGTTCCAATCGGCCTTGCCGCTGTACATCTGTTCTCTGGTCCTTCCATGAACCGCCAGGGCCGCCGCACCCGCCTCTTCTATCCTTAAAGCAAACTCTTCCAAATTAATGCTGTCCTGATTCCAGCCGGTCCGACATTTGACCGTAATGGGTTTTGCCGTCCTGCCTGAGGCCTGAGAAGATCTTTCTTCGGCTTTGACCATGGCCTTTACGATTTTAGCCGCAAGCAGCGGTGTTTTCATCAAGGCGGCTCCCTCACCGTTTCTCGTTACTTTAGGTACTGGGCATCCCATATTAACATCTATCATGCAATTACCCATGACGGACAATTTTTCCACCGCCCATGCCATTATATCCGGATCGGAACCGAAAATCTGATATGCTATCGGCGCTTCCTCGGGATAAAATTTCAGCAGCTCTTCCGTCTTTTTCCCGTCATAATACAATCCTTTTGCGCTGACCATTTCAGAATAAACCATGGCAGCGCCCTGGTATCTGCACAACCTCCTGAACGAGCTATCGGTTATTCCCGCCAAGGGTGCAAGCATAAAAGGATTATCCGGTCTTACATTGCCTATTTTGCACGTTTTTTCTATTGTGAACTCCTTCAACCCTTAATACCCTTTCCATTAAAACCATTTCAATTATATAAAAGCAATCGAAGCCGGGTACTTTGTACTCCGTTGATGTTACGGTGTACCGACCACGGATCCGATTGCCTGTTAATTAATCCCTATATTTATTAAACTGATATATAATCTGCTTCAATCGATCAGTATCCGCTGAACATTGAAAGCAGCACACCGGCGGCCACAGCGGAGCCGATAACGCCCGCTACGTTGGGTCCCATGGCATGCATGAGAAGGAAGTTGCCAGGCAACTCTTCCTGTCCTACCTTCTGCGATACCCTGGCTGCCATAGGCACCGCGGATACGCCAGCCGAACCGATGAGCGGATTTATGGTTCCTCCGGAAACGGCATTCATTATTTTTGCAATTATCAATCCGCCTGCCGTTCCTATCATGAAAGCAGCTACCCCCAATGCCAGGATCTGTATAGTATCCAGCACGAGGAATGTGGGTCCGCTGGCAGAGGCGCCTACGGAAGTCCCCAGGAATATGGTGACTATGTTGATAAGCGCATTTGCCGATGTGTCTGATAAACGCAGTGTTTTGCCCGTTTCTTTAAACAGGTTGCCCAGCATAAGCATACCAACGAGGGGCGCGGCCGGGGGCAATATAAGTGTAACCAATACGGTAACCATGATGGGAAATATGATTTTTTCCGTCTGGCTGACGGGTCTGAGCTGCTGCATCTTGATCGTGCGCTCTTTTTTCGTGGTAAGAAGCCTCATTATAGGCGGCTGAATTACAGGCACAAGAGCCATGTATGAATAAGCAGAGACTGCTATGGCGCCTAAAAGATGCGGTGCCAATTTTGTTGTAAGAAATATCGCCGTCGGTCCGTCGGCCCCGCCGATAATACCTATAGATGCAGCCTCCTGAGCATTGAATCCTGCCAACAAAATTGCTCCTAAAAAGCTTGTGAAAATTCCAAACTGTGCACCGGCCCCCATCAGAAGGGATCTGGGGTTTGCGATCAGCGGACCGAAGTCGGTCATTGCGCCCACACCCATAAAAATCAACGGAGGCAGTATGCCCATCTTATTCAGCTGATAGAACCAGTAGAACAGCCCTCCGTCGTCAAACATACCAGACAAAGGCAAGTTGGACAGTAGCATTCCGAAGGCAATAGGCACTAAAAGCAACGGCTCAAATCCGTGATGGATGGCAAGATACAGAAATAAAAGTGCAACGACGATCATGATTCCGCTCTTGTAATCCATA
>CAYYHH010000176.1:0-4651 GCA_964471645.1 uncultured Oscillospiraceae bacterium | reverse complement strand
TCATTTTGGCCTCTGCTCATTTTGGCTCTCATTTTGGCCTCTGCTGATTTTGCCCTTATTTGATCATGCAGCGTGTGGACATTAACGACATTATTATAGTTAACCGGGACTTTAATCAGGATATTGTACTTCGGGATATTGTATATTCAAGATTGTTTATTCAAGATTGACATTTACCCTGGTTCGGTGTATCCTGAAACCCAGTAGTGTACCTTGTCTAATAGTGGACTAGGTCGCGCGACGCCGGTTCAAATACTGTATGGGCTTATTAAAATATTAAAAGGCGTGTAAAACATTGGATCGCCGGGGATTGGCTGAAACACTGCATTGGCAATAACACAGAGTATGTCAAATTGTCTAGAGCCTTACGGTCGACTCCGACAGTGAAATAGATTACCAGAAAAGCGAGGGTGGCAAATTGAAAGAAAGAAAACTGATCGAATTGGCAAAAGAAAGTGCACTGAGCGGAAAAATGCTGGATCGGGCCGGCATTATAGAACTGCTGAAGATAGATCCGGAGTCAAAAGAATGCGAAATGCTGGGCAAGGCGGCGAGAGAAGCGGCATCGGTTATTTGTAATGACAGAGCCTACCTTTGGGCTGCCATCGGATTGGACTTCAGATCATGTCCGATGAACTGCGACTATTGTTCCCTTGGCGAAAAATGGGGAATAGTAACGGATGAAAAGGAATATTCGGAAGAGGAGACCCTGCAGCTGGTGAGACACTTTGTAGATGAAGAGGTGCGCTGGATAGTGTTGAGAACGACCCAGCATTACAGCTTGGACAGAATAATCCGGATGTCAAAGACGATCAAAGACAGCATACACGGAGAATATGAGCTTGGTTTAAATGTGGGAGAATTTGATGAAAACTTGGCACGCAGAATGCGTTCCGCAGGTTTGCAATTTGTTTACCATACTTTGAGATTGAGAGAAGGTACCGATACCAGATTTAATCCGGCAGACAGGCTGGCCACACTGGACGCTGTCAGCAAATCGACGCTTAACCTGGTATCGCTTGTGGAGCCGTTGGGGGTGGAGCATACTAACGAGGAAATAGCCGATAACTTCCTGACGGCAATGAAGTATGGAGCAACCGTGACCGGGTGCATGGAAAGGATTCCGGTTAAAGGGACACCTTTGGGCAGGTATCCTGCAATATCTGAAAGGCGACTGGCGCAGGTAATAGCTGTGACCAGGCTGGCCGCCGGTTTTCACGCCCCCGACATATGTGTGCACCGCGCCACAGAACTTGCCATGGAATGGGGCGCCAATGTAGCCGTGGTTGAGACCGGGGCCATACCCAGAGACACCTGCTGCAGCACAAAGGCCGAGTGGAAAGGCTTTGACCCGGCCACAGCGAAAAGATGGTTTAATTCCAAGGGATATCAAGTCTTTTCAAAGGCTGAAGATATTGAATGCAAGGCTGTTTGCGGATTGGATTGTTAATCAGGCTGTTATCGAATTGCTTACGGTTCACTTACATGGGTGGAATCGGCGATCGAACTCTACTCGGAGAGTGGATATAGAAACAATAAGACACCATATTAATATGTGAGGAAATGGAAGATGAAAAAAGCTATTGCAATTTTGCTAATGCTGATGATGGCTATTGGATCGGTGGCCTGCGGCAGCGATCAAAAGGGTCAAAAGGTTGATACAGGCATTGATGCAAAAGTAGGTACATGGAAAACCGCCCAGACAATACAGCCGTTCTTTTATCAGGAGTATGCGGGTGACAACAGCATCGTTGAGGTACTTCCTTTCACCAATCCCGGCGATATGAAAACTGCCTTGCTGGCGGGGAGTTTGGATATGTGCGGTACAACTATTGTGACCGCAATAACTGCCGCTTCGAAAGGGGAGCCCGTCGTATTGGTATCCGGCCTGTCCAATAAATGTTCTGCACTTGTTGTAGCAAAAGATTCCGGCATAGAATCTGCAGCCGATTTAAATGGTAAAACAATAGCGTATGTTCCGGGAACCATGCATCACTTGCTTCTTCTGGAGGTTCTTGCAAACAGTGGGATTGATCCCGAAAAGGACGTGGAGCTGATCAGAATCGATTTCTTCGATATGGGGCAGGCTCTTGCCCAGGGAACAATAGATGCATTTTACAGCGGTGAACCTTATCCGTCCATTGCCGTTGCAGAGGGTTACGGAAGAATTCTTTTATATCCCGATGATAACGAAGGTTTCGGTATTATCAACAGCGCCATGATGACGTCTAAGGACAGGATTGCCCAAGATCCCGACCTGATACAGGGGCTTGTCGATGCCCATGTAAAGGCAACGGAAGCCTTGAACGGCGGCAAAGAAAAGTGGATAGAAAAGTCCATTGACTTCGGCACCGACAGGGAAGTTCTCGAAGTGGCCTTGGATAACATTCAGCTGTTTTGGGATATAGATGAAAATTATATTAACAGTGTGAAGAACCTTGCGGTGCGTATGCACGATCTTGGACTGATCGCCGAAATTCCGGATATTGATGCAATGTTTGATCTTAGTTTCATTGATAACGTCAAGTGAAATCAGCTAAATTGAATTTTGTTTCAGTTGATTTACCACAAAGTGAAATATCGTTATTAGAATAAAACGTAAACAGGTAATCGCAAATAAGTAATCTAATGCAAAACAATCAGCGACAATTATATGCATAGGGATTATCAGCAGAAAGATAAAAAATATCGGCAGGCAATATGCGCGGGCAACATCAGTATAATTAACATCGGTAAACAGAAGGATGCAAGTATGAGATCCAACCTGAAAAAGATAGATCCATTGGGTTTTATTCTTCCGGCCATCATAATGCTGGCATGGTATTTAGCTGTGAAAAGCGAAATTATCCTGCCTTATTTGTTGCCGGGGCCTCAAACTATTTTCAGTGTAATGGTGGACTTTGCCGGCGGAGTGTCGAAGCTCACGCCCTATTCAGGCAAGCTGATTGAAAACCTGTCAGCCAGTTTTTTACGTGTAATGACCGGATTTTCAATTGCGGCCTTGTCAGGATTGTCAATGGGTTTTTTAACCGGAAGAATACCAATATTCAAAAGGCTCATAGATCCTCTTGTACATGCGCTCAGAACGGTGCCCGGCATCGGCTGGCTGCCTATCGCCATGGTATGGTTTGGAGTAGGGGAACGGACTACGGTTTTTCTGATAGCCCTTGCCGCTTTTTTCCCGATTTATATCAATTCCGCCCATGGAGCTTCGCAGGTACCCGTTTTGCTGATAAGAGCGGGAAGAATGCTTGGAGCAGATGGGTTTTCCTTGTTTAGAACTGTCGTTTTACCTTCGGCTTTTCCAGCGGCAGTGGTCGGCCTCAGGCTTGGCTTGGGCGTTTCATGGGCCTACCTTGTGCTTGGTGAATTGACCGGAGTAACTTCGGGCCTCGGCGCCGTGATGATGGATTCAAGGATGATGGGACAGGTGGAAATGATATTGGTCTCTATGATAAGCATTGCGATTTTAGGCGTTCTCACGGATCGTCTGCTTCTGTTGATATGCAAGAGAATCCTGCCTTTTCAGGGAGGTGATACAAAATGATTGGCCAAAAAGAAATTGGCAGACCTGTATTGCAGATGGAGAATATTTACAAGACATTCTACGGACCCGGGGAGAAAGAGGCTCTCAATGTTTTGGAGGACATTACGCTGAGGATTGACAAGGGCGAAATAATTACACTTATAGGCCCCAGCGGGTGCGGAAAATCGACAATTCTAAATTTGGCGGCGGGATTTGAAACGCCCGATAGCGGAATCCTGCAATTTATGGGAGAAACAATTTCAGCGCCTTCGGTAAAGAGGGGTGTTGTATTTCAATCGGCTGTGTTGTTTCCGTGGCTCACTGTAAAGCAAAACATTGCCTATGGCTTGAAGCTCCAAAAAGTCGCACGGCATGTCATAGATGAAAAGTGCAGAGAATATATTCATTTAGTTGAGTTGGAGGGGTTTGAACACTATTATCCAAATCAATTGTCCGGCGGAATGCAGCAGAGGGTTTCTTTGGCAAGGGTATTGATAATGGAACCGGAAATGTTGCTGATGGATGAGCCCTTTGCATCCCTCGATGCCCAGACGAGAATGTCAATGCAGCAACTGTTGATATCCATATCCGATAAACTCAGCCCGTCTATCTTTTTTATTACCCACGATGTGGAGGAAGCGTTGTTTCTGTCCGATCGTATTTATGTAATGAGCAGGCTTCCCGGGCGCATCAGAAAAGAGATAACGGTTCCTTTTTCCAGACCCAGGGATATTGCCTTGTTCTCGGATATCGATTTTGTAAAGATGAAAACTGAAATCTTTCATATGCTTTTTGATTGATTCACTTTGACCGCATGTAATTGTTTATTTAAGATGGCCTTGATTTTATACGATCTTGATCATAAACCATCTTGATTTTCTGATTTTTCGATTGAAATTGCCTTGGTTTTTATTGGTTATTGATTTGAGATTATATAGGTTTTATGGTTTTATGATTATTGGCTTGGGATTATCTTGGTTGTGGTTATTCGTTAACTTCCTAAAAAAGCGGTACTAAATCAAAATTGCAATGAAAATAACTTAATTTTTTAAGACAATATTTAGTAGGAGATATCACTAAAGGAGCTCTTATGTATTTGGACTTTACAATTGAAATTTCCGATGC
>CAYYHH010000175.1:0-4748 GCA_964471645.1 uncultured Oscillospiraceae bacterium | reverse complement strand
TTCCCATCTCGAACACAGAAGTTAAGCTCCTCAGCGCCGACGGTACTTGGTGGGCAACTGCCCGGGAGAATAGGTCGTTGCTGGTTATACAAAAAAGCACGCTTTTCGGAGTGTGTTTTTTCGTGGTATCATTAATTACAATAGATTCCGCTTGCGCAGGAAATTTTTTTCATGGCGTAGACTTTGTGAGCGAGCACGACAGGAGCGTATATAGACATACGCGACTGAGTGAGAGAGATGCAAAGGTATAGCCATGGAGAAAATTAACAAGCAAGACACCTGTTCCTATCTCGAACACAGCAGTTAAGCTCCCGAAGGCGCTAAATTTCTGCCATGCTTCGTTGCCGCGCGGGAAATCCGCTCCTCACGTACTATTTGTACGCTCCGGTGCGGTTTCCCGCGCGCGCCTCGCCTGACGAAAATTTATCTGCCTTCTGACCCGCCGACATCGGTGGGCAACCGACTCGGGACCCGATTAAAGAAACATCAATATTTTGGTTGGAATTGGTCGTGCTTTGCATCAGGTACTAAACGCAGCTGAATAGGTTAAGATTCAGATTCAGAGTTGCCCGTTCCTTCAAGTTGGTATATTTGTTTGATCAGCGCATCGGTTTCTTCTATGTTCTGATGGTAGTACCATGGAGACTTTGTTTCCGAAACACCGGGAAGTATATGAGTTGCAAAATTATCTTTGCTCATGTTCTTAGCTTTCCCGGCAAGCTTTAAAGCCATGGTAACATCTAAATTTGATTTTACATTTTTATGGATGCTTTTTATCACTTTAGGCAGATTTTTTCCCACACTCTGTTCGAAAGCGGATTTGAGGAATTGCTGCTGGGCTCTTTGCCTGTCCAAATCTCCCTGGGGATAATCGGGATAACCTTTGTCCCCATGGCGAAATCTCAAGAACTTAACAGCCGTTTCACCATCCAATAACTTAGGCCCCTCCGGGATGTCAATATACAACGGCGGCTTGTCGGTCTTGTCCGTGTAACGCATATGAAAGGGAATATCCATGGGCACTCCGCCGATGCTCTCGACTATACTCACCACCCCTTTAAAATCAATAACCGCGTAATAATGAATGGGGATCCCAAATAAAAGATCGCTCACTGCTTCGGCTGTATTGTTGATATCCTTTCGAAAAGCTGCATTGATTTTCTTTTCCGCGGCGCTGTTATAGCCTGCCCGATAATAATAGGTATCCCTCGGTATAGAGATCATATCTGCATGCTCCCGATCTATGTCAAAAATGATAAGGAGAATGGTGTCCGTCAGCCCCCCGTTCACCCCGGCACAAAGGATATTGACTTTTTGCCCCTCCGAAAACATATCATAATACGGGCTGCTTTGATTTACGATACTGTGGAATTCAAACTCTTTTTCAATTGTGGGATCATCCTCCCCGGAAAAGAAATGAGCACTTCCCAGATCTTGCAAAACTAAAGGTGTTGCGGTGAAAATCACTGTGAATAATAAAAAGAATAATAGAAAAGATTTTATATATCTTCCGGAGAATGCCATTCCTTTACCCCTGTCTGATCAACACTATAATAGTTTACAAATGTACAAAGTGATCAGACCTGCCCTTTCTTGTGTAAGTTACGGTTTCACTATATTACATATTAAAGCTGGCTATATTATATATTACAGACTGTATTTTTGCGCAGAAGTTGCATAATATTGTAAAATTTAATCATTTGTTAACTATTTATGAGATGATCAAGTGACAAGAGGGTGCCGCCGGTATCAAAGGCCCTCATGGCGTAGACTCAGGCAGCGGGTTAGTTTGCGGACGTTATAGCGGCCGTGTTGTTCATGCGTGGGAAAAAGTGTATAATCATACCTGTATCGTTGTATCTTACGGTGGCATAAATATTTCACGAGAATAGGTCACACATTAAAAGCCGGTACTTCGAATGTTTGTCGGCTAATATTGAAAGCCGAAATCGGCATATCTGCCGGCATCTCAATAGGCAATTGTGGAAGTGGTGTACAGTTTTGATGCAATTAATAATGGCAGGACATATGCTTTTGAGGTTTTATGAATGGAAGGAAGTATAATTTTGAAGCAATTAAAGGATTTAAATGTGGAGAAAAACACAAATCAGTCATCGATTATTTTGGCGTTGCTGCTTTTACTTATAGGTGTATCGGCGGCGATACATCAGTTCAAGGTTCCTCCGATTATGAACCAAGTGGGGGAGGCGGTAGGACTTTCTGCTGACAGAGCTCCGTGGCTCATGTCAGTTTTCATGTTGGTATGTCTGATATTTGCTATTCCCGCGGGCGCCCTTGTGCAAAAAATGCAAGCCAAGCAGGCGTTGTTGCTGTCTGTGGCATTGGTTGCGGCGGGATCGATATTTGGTGCGTTTTCATCATCTGCAGTTCCTCTTCTGATAAGCAGGGGATTAGAAGGCGTTGGATTTCTGATCATTAGCATTGCGATTCCGGTTGCGGCTGTTACCCACACCGACCCGGCAAGAATAGGAATGGTGATGGGCATCTGCGGTGTTTGGATATCCATGGGATCTATAGTTGCGTTCAATACAGCACCTGCACTTATGGATCATACTGGCTGGCATGGCGTATGGTGGGTCTATGCTGCATTTACAATAGTGTCAATGGCTATATTTACAGTCACATTTAAAGGCAAAAATAATTATACGAAATCGCCGGGGGATGGAGTTGTTTCAGAAGGCGTCCCGCTTGAGGATGGAGTTGTTCCGGAAGGCGTGCCGCTTGAGGATGGATTTTATTCAAAAGATATAACCCTAGCGGATACCGCTGAGACGAACAGAAATACTGGAAAACAAGACGGGGGCCTTAAAGAGGCAGCAAGAAATAAGAATCTGATTTTTGCTTCAATCGGATTCATGATATACAATTTTACACTTATGTCCATGATTACCTTTTTTCCGGTATATGCGACGGGAACGGGGTTACTGCCCTTGGCGAAGGCTTCTTTTATTGCATCATTGCCCATGATACTGTCCCTTGTGGGATCGCCGGTTATAGGAAGGTTAGCCGACAGCTTCAGCCCAAAGAAACTGTATTCCTTGACGTTATTGTGCGGAGGCATCGGGGCTGCACTGATGTTTTCGGAAACCATTCCTATGATTATAGTGGGGGCAGCTATCCTGGGATTTGTCGGTGCTGCGACTCCGAGCCTGATGTTTTCATCTTTGGGAAAGCTTGTCCCAAGGAGAGAGCTTATAGCGCCCAGTAACGGCATAGTCGTTTTGTTTCAAAATACAGGGATGTTCCTTGCAAGCCTGCTATTTGGAACACTTGTCAACGCAATGGGAGGAAGATTTACACTGACCGCATTGATTTTGATTCCCCTGGCAATTATTGCGGCGGTGTTGGTATTTCTTACGGATTTTGCTGAAAAGCGAAACTAAAGCAGCAAAATTTTCTGATTGGTGCAGCCTATCCGCACCGCATGACACAGCGTGAAAGATTATATAGAAAGTTGAAGTATATGCTATAATTATGAAGACCAGGGGGTGAAGAATTGATCTGGATACCTTTTTTATGTCTAGGGACAGGGTTTCTAATAACCTTGAGGCACTTACCGGGTAGGGTATTGGCGGCCGTAGATATTGCTGTGAATGCAGCCTTGATTGTCCTCATGCTCACTATTGGCATGAATATAGGAATAAATGATTCAATCATGAAAAATCTCGGCAATATTGGTATAAATTGTGCATTTATCTCATTATGTGCAATTGCATGCAGTGTTATTTTTGTCGCCTTGGTTGAAAAAGCCGTTTTACCGCTAAATGCCTTACAGGAAAAACTGCACTCCAAAAGCTTAAGCGTAAACAATGAAGTTGATATAGAACAGGGGAAGGATAAAAAACCATCCTCTTTAATTTGGATCATGCCTGCAAGCATACTGTCAGGAGTGGTCGTCGGTTATTTCCTCATGTCTATGAGGCAGCAGGAGATACTGGGGACGATATTGTTGCTGTCATTGGTAGTGCTTTACATGGGCGTTGGTATAAGCCTGGGAGCGAACAGAAAGGTTTTTGGATATATCAAAGTGTTGGGTCTTAAAATGCTTTACATACCTATAGCAATATTTTTCGGCAGCATTGCTGGTGGCTTATTATCCGGAACAGTATTAGGAATTCCTCTTAGCGTCTCTGTAATTTCCGCCGGAGGTATGAGTTATTACAGCATTACCGGAGCCTATATGGCATCCGTTTTCGGGATAGAAGCCGGAACTTATGGATTTGTTGTAAATGTTATGCGAGAATTTTTTACGGTGCTCCTCCTTCCATTGCTTGTACGTATAAGTAAGGGCAGTCCGATTGCGGCGGGAGCGGCCGGATGCATGGACACCATGTTGGTTCCGGTAACGAAGTTCGTCGGTGTGGAATTGGGATTAGTTGCCCTGGTCACCGGTGTAATATTGACCTTTGCGGTGCCGATATTGCTGCCTTTATTGTACAGCCTTCCACTATAGCAAAGGAGCGGGGGACAACCATTGATGTATGTATTTGTAATAGAATATTAAGGAGTACGCTTACATTTTGTTAAGAATTATTTGATATCCTCTTTATAAGGTGGCAGCTTGATCAGCGGTCTGTATGACTGTAGTATACGGATTAACAAGTGGGGGCCGGACAAAATTGCCGCACTTATAGCAAAAGGGGGATTTTTATGTATAAAGGAGTATGGTGTAATGAATATCCTGATTTGTGATGACGATAAGGAAATCGTGGATGCGATTGAGGTTT
>CAYYHH010000174.1:0-4793 GCA_964471645.1 uncultured Oscillospiraceae bacterium | reverse complement strand
CATCTGTCTTTGGACCTTCATCACAGTTGAAGCCCCAGCTCCAGATCACATCGGGAGCTGGAAGTACGCCCTTGGTGAACGCCCCAAGCCTCATTTTATTCAAAGGACAATGACGGCAGCCATAGGTGAATCCTTGCTCCTCGGCCTCGTAGAGAAATGGGTCTGCTTTATCGAAAAACCCATTTAAAATCGTTACCATCATTAGATCAGGAAATCCTACATAAACATTATCTCCTCCGGCTTTTTTCAACGAAATATAGTTCGTTCCCACAGCGGGAAGGATTCCGTATACAAGCTTTTTGCCCTCACTCTTATACTGTTTTAATTTGGCAATATCAACCAACTCACGTAAATAGGTTCCAATCATTTTCCGCACACCGCGATACTGTATATTCCAATTAGTCGGAATGTGCTCTTTGACCGCATGCCTCATGGTTTCTTCATCGAGTCCCATGACTTCCGCTGTAAACTCCCAGTCCGGGAGAAAAGCCTCCAGCTCATCGCCTTCAAATCCTGCCAGCTTAAGCAATTCAATATTTAATTCTTTTGCCATTTCATTTCCCTCCCTTCAAGGATTCTACATAGCTTTCGATTCTTGTAGTCAAGGGGCCCATGGCTTCCCTGGAATACTCGTAGGAAGATTCCAATTTCAATATAGATGTATTGGATTCTCTCATCCACTTTGCCAAACAGCTGTATTCCATATCGTAAATCTCATCGAAGGATAGCTGATACCAGATTACACCATCGATTTTGTATTCGTCGATAATCGATTTAATCACCTCGTATCTATCTTCCCAAGCCGGTTGAAATACATTAATAGGCGCTTTATCCAGATATCTGGCCCTTGCAAATGCAACTACCGGATCCCCATCGAGAGAGATATCAACTTTATAAGAACGAACGCCTTCGTCCAAGAAATCAGCAACTATAGCCCCTCCCGAATCTTCTACCAGCTTCGGGACTACGTAGTCACCCATTGCCAGTGCATGGCCTGCAAACAAAATCCGAGGTGCATCTTTTGTAAATTTCCCCGGAGCATCTTTCAGCACATCATAAAGTTCATCCAGCTTCTGGGCCATTACGTCCAAATCCACATTGAATGAATAGTGGTTAAGACGTATAAAGTCGTACAGGCCGATGGGCGGGTCTTCTTTCTTTCGCAGGGAGTCGATCTTACGTAACCCCTCGTTGACCCTATTGGTCTTTTTAATGTATTCTTTGACCTTTTCGTCCTTCATTTCAACGCCGGATAATTCCTCCAGCTTGCGCTTCATCTTTCTTAAAGAGTTCACGTAGTAATCAAAAGCAATAGTTTTTTTCCATTCTGAAGGCACGCCTACTTTATGGACAGGCAGCTTTTTGAATTCAAATAATTCTGATATTCTGCCTACATGACAATCGGTTTGTTGCGCAATAATCAAATCTGATATCGGCGTCACCGGATCCAATCCCAAATCATAGAATCCGGCCATTGACCTAGCCAGAGGATTCATAAACCTCAGCATATATTCCAATACTGCATCGGGCGGCTCAGGTTCCCCTCCCCGGCACATAAGGAAAGGTTCTCCGCCGACAGCGCGGATCATCTCTTCCGAGACGAAATTCCCTGTGTATTGAATTACCAGTTTCCCATCTTTTTTTGCTTTTTGGAGTTCGGTAACGCGGTCTTTGGACAGCCTATCCAACTCCTGCATGATTGTTTTCATACACTTGTCCCCCTTAATACATCTTTAGCTGTCACGACGGTTGATAGTTTTTTCTTGATATCCCTCCTTCCTCCTGAATAATCATCTGTGAAATGCTATCCCCAGGGCGTTTTTCGATGTTTCCATAACTATTTCAGACAGTGTCGGATGGGCATGGATGCTTGTTGCCATAGCTTCCAATGTCATGGCATTTTCTATGGCCGCAGCAACTTCCCCAATCAGAACTGATCCGTTGGCTCCGAATATCTGTCCCCCTATTATGGTGTGATTATCTCTTCCGGCCACTATCTTTATCAGGCCTGCCGTATTTTGCATTGTCATAGCTTTTTCATTTGCACGAAAATGCATCAAACCGCATACAGTTTCGATACCCTTTTCATTGGCATCCATTTCTGTAAGACCCACAGCCGAAATCTCCGGCTGTATGAAGACGGCCCAGGGAATAACATCATATCTCATTGTGGTATCAAGGCCTGCTGCGACTTCCGCCGCCACTATACCCTCTCGCTGAGCCTTATGCGAAAGCTGCGGACCTTTTACGATATCTCCTACGGCAAAAATATTCGGCACCGAGGTTCTCATATGTTCATCTGTCTCAACCAGACCTTTTTCTGACACTTTTACTCCGATAGCCCGGAGCCCCAGATCTGATGTGTTAAGTTTTCGCCCGATTGCAACCAATGCCATATCAGCTTCCAGCCTGGTCCCATCGACCAGTATGCATGCAACCTTACCGCTACTATCAATTTTCATTTCCAAAATTGCATTGCCGCAGCTTATCTTGATTCCCTGTTTCTCTAAGTATGATCTGATCTCTTTGGCGATAACGGGTTCTCTCATGGCAGGCACCACCTGCGACATCATTTCAACGATAGTAACTTTTACGCCGAATGTTGAATAAATGTAGGCAAATTCCAGGCCTAAAGCCCCGGCGCCAACTACAATAAGCTCCTTGGGCAATTCTTTCAGGTTAAGAGCCTCGTCGCTGGTAATGATTTTCGTCCCATCTATGTGGAAAGCAGGGATCATTGCTGGTTCGCTCCCGGTGGCCACAATAAATTTCCCGGCAGTTACATTTTTCGTCCCCTCCTTGTCGGTCACTTCAATGGTATTGGAATCCAGGAAACGGGCCATCCCGTTCAGCCTATCGATTTTTCGCGGCTTGATCAGGAAATTATCCAGACCGAATCTTATATTGTTGACTAAAGCATTCTTTTTCTGCTGAATAGCTTTCAGATCATAATCCAGCCCGTCAATTTTGATGCCATACAGTGAAGCATCTTTTGCCTCGCGATAAACCTGGGCGGATTTTATTAATACCTTTGTAGGAATACATCCTCGATTTATACAAGTGCCTCCCGTTCCTTTTTCCCGCCCTTCGACAAGAGCCACCCTAAGGCCCAGATCTGCTGCCCTCATTGCCGAAGCGCAGCCACCGGATCCGGCACCTATGCAAATCAAATCGTAATCAAACATTGTTCTCACATCCTTTGTCATGCTCCTTTTTTGCGATCAGGGCTGCCCCTATGGCGGCAGATGATTGGGGAACTTCAAGGGCGCGGACAGTTTTCCCAAGATGCGCAGAAAATTCATTTACTATCCCTTGATTTTTTGCTACACCGCCGGAAAATACTACAGGTTCAATAAACCGGAGTTGGCCGGCTTTTCCCATTCCTATGACTCTTCTTACGATAGAGCGCCCCATGCCGGCCACGATATTTTCTTTTGAAACACCCTGTGATAAATATGAAATAATTTCCGATTCCGCAAAAATCGTGCACATGCTGCTGATGGTACAAGGATTCTCAGCATTGAGGATCAGATCCGACAGTTCATCCATCTCAACACCCAATAGCCTTCCGGCAAGCACCTCAAAAAACCTTCCTGTTCCGGCAGCGCACTTGTCGTTCATCTCGAAACGGCATACTATCCCATTCTCATCCAGCTCGATTACTTTGCTGTCCTGTCCCCCTATGTCGATGATCGTCCGTGCATCCGGTGCCATCGCAACAGTACCGACTCCGTGAGCTATTATCTCCGGGATATCCTTATTTGCTCTTTTGAAGGCCTTTCTTCCATACCCTGTCGCTACTATGTACGCTACATCTTCGTGGGATTTCCCGATCTCCTCAAGAGCTTCGGCCATGATCAGTTCTCCGCTTTCATCTCTGTCAAAAGTAGTTGGCATAATCTTAAAAACTTTCTGCTCGCCTTTTTCATCGATCAAAACGCATTTCGTTGTTGTGGATCCTATATCTACGCCGGCAAATAAAATGTTACTCACCCCTTTTCAAATACAATCCTATAATATGTAAGTCGCCATCATTTTCCTTCCAACATTTCTTCCGCCGGATTCAGTTCATTGACCACGGTTTCCATTTCAAGATATTCCAGCCTGCAGGAGGGACAACGATATCCTAAAGCCGGTGGTAATTCGATTTCTTTATACGACAAACCGATGTCGTCGACTTGCTCAACTTCCACATTGCATTTATTACATATCCAGGTCTTCATGGCCGCCTCCTTTATGTATTTGCATCCTCCGACATGAATACACGATGACAATAGGTATCAGTCACCACACAATTGCCTTGATTGGTATATTCAACATAAACCGTAAAATTTCCGATGCGTTTCTTAGCCAACAAGGCCCTCCCTTCTTTTTCACGCAGAAAGATCCCCGATTTTTCAGCCCACTCCAGGACCTCCTCCACATCTTCTTTGCGAATCCCCCTGCTCTCCATAGCAGAACTTGCTTCTTCTGTAAATGTGATTTCACGCGTTGTCATATCCACTGTCCACCCCCTGACAAGTTAATATTTACACTATAAATATATTCCTAAATTCGCAGTATGTCAACCTTAACTCGTCCCATAAATTTTACTTGCACATCAGCCCTTTTATTCCTAATATTTAAATGGATCTGTTATCAGGGCCCGGTTGAATGGATCTGTTATCAGGATTCGGTGAAGCGGGAAAGCAAGAAAAAGCCGATAATAAAACACTATCGGCTAATTCCTATCAATATTCATATAAAATCTTTTCCAATGACCGGGGGGACATATCCAAAAGCAGCCCCATCCG
>CAYYHH010000173.1:0-4796 GCA_964471645.1 uncultured Oscillospiraceae bacterium | reverse complement strand
TCTTCAAGTAATTTCCAGTTATGTTTCAATTACTTGAAAAATTGCTCTGAAATCGTAATTTTAGTCCCGAATTCTTAAATTAATTGAAATTATGCTCTTTTTTGTTCATTTTGATCATGTTGCGTGTGTCCCAGGTGTTTCCGGCGAAAAAATTAAAGAAAATTGGTGATTTTGGTGTTTTCGATGCAAAATTTCAACTAATTCTAAAATCATCAACTCAAAAGTATTTTTTGGAACAGAAATTCAAGTAATTTAAAGTATTCTTCAAGTAATTTCCAGTTATGTTTCAATTAGTTGAAAAATTGCTCTGAAATCGTAATTTTAGTCCCGAATTCTTAAATTAATTGAAATTATGCTCTTTTTTTGTTCATTTCGATCATGTTGCGTGTGGGTAGCCGGGCCCAAACACCAAACGCCAAGTGCCAAACGCGCAACAACAGCGATCCGGCCGCTTCGAGGCGCTTTTAGCAAAATATTGACTTGGCTGAATATTGACTTGGCTGAATATTGACCGACTTGGCATTTGTGAAAGAGCCGGGCCCAAACACCAAATGCTGGGCGCCAAATACCAAGCGCCAAACACTCAACAACAGCGATCCGGCCGCTTCGAGGCCGCTTAGCAAAATATTAGATTGACTGAATATTGACCCGGTAAACATTGACTTAATTGAATATTGACTCGGCGAACATTGACTTAACTAAATATTGACCTGGAAAATATTTACATAATTGAATATTGACTTTGCTGAACATAGACTTGGCTTAACATTGGCTTAACTGAATATTGACTTGGCCGAACATTGGCTTGACTAAACATTTGTAAAACATGTATACGAATGATACAATATTATAACCTTATCTTGGATTGTGATTGGAGAATGGAATGGATGAGTTAAAAAGGCTCAAAGACATGTTAGAAGGCAGGCGTCCGGTTGAATGGGAGGGTTTTCCCGATATAGGCCTCTATAAAGACCAGGTAGTATCATATCTGAAAAGGCAACTCATAAATCCGGAGGATGACGGACAGCTGACCCCGGCCATGATCAGCAATTATATCAAAGATAAATTGTTGCCGAAGGCCGATGGGAAAAAATACAACAAGGAGCATCTCGCAATTCTCACAGAAATCAGTCTGTTGAAACAGGTGCTCCAGGTAAAAGATATAAGATTTCTGCTTAACGAAGAAACACAAAATAAAAACACGAGGGAGTTCTATGAGGACTTTATAAAAAGCCTGGACAAATCCCTCGGGGATATAGCCGGCAGGTTGGATGCAGATTCCTGCGATGGCGAAAGCAAAAGCGATATTGTTGATATGGCATTCAATTTTGCAATCGAAAGCTATTGTGCAAAGCTTGTCTGCGAAAGTCTGATAAAAATCTTAAGGGGCGAAAATGATTCTGATCCAAAAAACTCAAAAAAATAGGATCACTCCGCACATTTTTTAATATAGTTCTCGGCAAAAGACCGGTTGCCCCAAAGATGAATATGAGGATATCCCGCGAACAGTGTCTCGCTTGCGTGAACACATTTCCATTCTCTGCCGTCAGGCTTTGTTGCTGTATAATCTTCACCGTTTGAAGTGGAATCGGAATAATGGAACTCATGGGCGTTTATTTGGCCATATTTGCCACCCAGCAAGTTGTCCTTCTGTGCAGTCAGCGTTACATAGCCGAATCGAGTAAGTTTCTTTGTAATAAAAGCTGTCCCGCTGATTACCCCTGCCATGGGGTATTCTACCGTCTTGCCTTCCGTATCATTGACTTTCACAGCATCAAATAAATACATGAAACCGCCGCATTCAGCCATGCACGGCAGTCCATCCCCAACAGCCTTTCGAACGGATTCCAGCATAGATTTATTGGCCGAAAGTTCTCCCGCATAAAGTTCAGGATAGCCTCCGCCCAAAATGACCCCGTCGCAAGCCGGCAGTCCGGTGTCGCTTAACGGACTGAAAGGGATGATCTTCGCGCCCATTTCCTCCAGCAGATCCAGGGCATCACTATAATAGAAGCAAAAAGCCTTATCCCGGGCAACCGCTACTCTGACATCTGCAACTTTTTTGATCAGGGGCTCATCATATTCTAGCTCCGGTGCCTTGTCGGCAATCTCACGAAGTTGATCCATATCAATGGATTCCATTGCCTGCATGGCCAACCGGGAGATTTTCTCCTGGAGATCGCTCAATTCTGCAGCGGTAACAAGGCCAAGATGCCTGCTTTCCAGGCGGCACTTTTCAATCATTGGCATAAACCCGATTACAGGAATGCCGGTTTCACCTTCGATAGCTTTTTTGTAGGATGGGTACAGCGGTGAGCTGACATTGTTCAGAATAATCCCCTGAATATTACTGTCACTGCGAAACTCCGCAAATCCTTTGACAAGGGCGGCCGTCGATAAGTGAGCCCCTTTGCAGCCGACTATCAAAATCACAGGCGTTTTTGTCCTCCTTGCCAAATCGTAGGATCCGGCATCGACGCATTTACCTGAAATACCGTCATAGTAGCCCATTACTCCCTCAATCAAAGCAATATCCGTATTATTTGAGTTTTTCGCCAGCAAGTAACGGCAAATGTCCTCGGAAAGCATGAATAAATCAAGGTTTCTTGAAGGAGCACCTACCACTTCCGTGTGAAACATCGGATCTATATAATCGGGACCGCATTTGAATGCCGCGACCCTGCTTCCTGATTCCAGTAAGGCCTTTAAAACAGCGCATGTGACCGTGGTTTTACCGGCTCCGCTCTCGGGAGCCGCAAACATGACTCTTGGCAGCTTGACTTTCATTTTATCTTGTATGATGTTTATAGAAACAAAACACCATAGCTTCCTTTCTTTTTAATATCGTGGTTCAATACAATACAGATACTGTGGACTTTTGATTTTACCCTTGTATGGTTGGCGGCAGAACTTGAGGAACGGTTTAGTATTCGATTCCTTTCCTGGCCGCAATACCGTTGTCATATGGGTGTTTTACTTTTTGAACCTCCGATACATAATCGGCTATGTCTAAAAGCTCCTGACACGGAGCACGTCCGGTCATAACGATTTCAATGTCGGGCCGCTCTCTGAGGAACCCCATTACCATATTTTTATCTATCGCATTATTATTGACGGCGTCTAAAATCTCATCCAGCACAAGCAAGGTTTTTTCATCCCTGATGAGAGAAATGGCGGTTTTGAACAAAGCATTATTATTCGCCGACAACACTTTCTTTTCTTCATCACTCATCAGGTACATGAACTTTTTATGCTTTGTAGTCCTTAGAACTGTGATTCCATCTATGCTGTTAAGGATGTCTAATTCGCCGGTTTTCCCTGACTTGAGAAACTGGGTAAACAAAACCTGATAACCGCTGCCGCAAGCACGTATGGAAAGCCCGATAGCCGCCGTAGTTTTGCCTTTCCCGCTGCCGCAATAAATGTGAACCTTCCCTTGCATTATTCCATCCCCTCATTTCATTCCTTCATTCAATATTTTATAGATATAGTCCATGTCCAATGCGGCTCTGACCGTGTCTGCAAGCTTGTCATACTGCTGCTCTTTAAATTCCTTTATGCTTATACGTTGTCCCGGGTCGTAGTCTATCCATTTTTGTCCGGATAAAGCTCCCAGCATCGACATTACGATTTTTTCATTATCGAAAATCCCATGGACATAGCTGCCGTACACATTTGCGTTGCACGAACCGTCGGGTTTCGTGCTGCTATTGGCATCTGTTATAGTTGAAAGGTGGCCGGCAGAATCGGTGATCCCCATATGAATCTCGTATCCTTCGAAGCTTTGACCGTTAAGACAGGAAAAGATACCTGTCATATTTTCAAATTTACCGGTTACCCTGGTGCGTGTTTTAACTTTTTCAAATATCGTTTCCGCATCAAGCAGGCCTATTCCCCCGATGGTTTCTCCGCTTTCAACATTATAGGGATCGCTCAGCTTGTTGCAAAGCATCTGAAATCCGCCGCAAATCCCAAAGACGGGTTTTCCTTTAGCAGCATATTTTTTAATTTCCGCTTCAATCCCGTTTTCCCTCATCCATTTTAAATCTTCCACAGTATTTTTGGTACCGGGTATTATAAGAAGGTCGGGATCCCTGAAATTGCGGGTGGACGTGATATACCTGGCTTTAATCCCGCCAAGTATCTCAAAGGCATTGAAATCGGTAAAGTTTGATATCCTCGGCAACCTTATTACGGCAATGTCCAAATCAGAGACACCGTTATCTTTGAAAACATCGGACAGGCTGTCCTCGTCATCGATTTTCACGTCCATATAGGGTATTACCCCAACGGAAGGGACAGGGACCAGCTTCCCGAACTGCTCTATTCCCGGCATTAATATATTCAAGTCACCCCGAAATTTGTTGATGATATATCCCTTGATAAATGGACGTTCCGTATCATCCTGCAGCATGTATGTCCCGTAGATCGATGCAAATACGCCACCTCTGTCTATGTCGCCGACAATGAGAACAGGGGAATTTGCCAGCTTTGCCATGCCCATATTGACGATATCGTTTTCCTTGAGATTGATCTCAGCAGGGCTGCCTGCGCCTTCGATAACGATGATATCATTTTCTGCCGCAAGGGAACGATAGGCTTCCTCAACGCTCAAAATGAATTCGGTCTTCATTTTAAAATAATCCATTGCGCTTTTGTATCCTATTACTTCCCCATTGAGTATTACCTGGGAACCCTTATCGCTGGTAGGTTTTAACAATATGGGGTTCATTCGGACATCCGGGACCTTTCGTGCCGCTTCGGCCTGAACTGCCTGGGCACGGCCCATTTCAAGG
>CAYYHH010000172.1:2634-4797 GCA_964471645.1 uncultured Oscillospiraceae bacterium | reverse complement strand
GAATTTCTATGTCCGGGACCATTCTATTAACGCAGGAAGGGTATGATAATATCGTATCGGAGTACGAAGATATGATTACCGTCAAGAGGAAAGAGGTTGCCGAAAGGATCAAAGAGGCGATCTCCTACGGCGATATTTCCGAGAACTCGGAATACGATGCCGCAAAGAACGAACAGGCGGAGCTTGAAGACAAGATAATGAAATACGAGCACATGATACGCAACGCCAAGATCCTGGATCACGACGAAATATCCGATGACCAGGTGAATGTAGGGCTCAACGTCAAAATCAAGGAATTGCCGGACGGAGAAATCATTGATTTTACAATAGTCGGCTCGACGGAGGCGGATCCCTTCGAAGGAAAGATATCTAATGAATCAGAAGTAGGAAAACAACTTCTTGGCAAGAAGGTGGGAGAAGTGGCAGAGGTCATTGTCCCTGATGGAGTTGTAAGATACGAAATCCTGGACATATACAAGGTACCGCGTGAATAGTCGGTATATCTTGCAATGGCAAAGGTTTGGAGGAAGCAGATGAGTGAAGAAAGAAACGTAAATACTGAGAATATGGAGAACGCTGAAGGTACGGATCAGGATCAGGAGCTCGATATTAGCGAGCAGAGAAGAATAAGACGTGAAAAGTTGGCCAGGCTTCAGTCAATGGGGCGAAACCCTTTTTTGGTTGAAACATGGGACGTTACCCAAAGCAGCGGGGACATAAAGGATCGTTTCGATTCCATGGAAGGAAAAGAGGTTTCCATAGCCGGCAGGATTATGGCCAAAAGGCAGATGGGGAAGGCTTCTTTTATAGATGTGCAGGACAAGCAGGGCAAGATCCAGGTCTACGTCAGACAGGACACTATTACACCTGAAGAGTATGAAGTTTTCCTCACCTATGATATCGGAGATATAGTCGGAGTGGTCGGGGATGTGTTCAGAACCAGGCACGGTGAAATATCGATCAAATGCAGCCGGTTAGTCTTGCTGACGAAGGCACTGATGCCTTTGCCGGACAAATGGCACGGCCTCAAAGACACCGATATGCGTTATCGCCAAAGATATGTGGACCTGACCGTGAATCCGGATGTCAAGGCCAAGTTTATATTGCGTTCAAAGATGATAAAAGAGATCAAAACCTACCTTGAAGGCAGAGGATTTCTTGAGGTGGACACCCCTATTCTTACGACCATAGCGGGCGGGGCAAACGCAAGACCTTTTACCACCCATCATAATACCCTTGATATAGAGCTAAAGCTCAGGATCTCCAACGAGCTATATTTGAAGAGACTTATCGTAGGCGGGCTTGATCGCGTATACGAAATGGGCAAGATGTTCAGAAATGAAGGGATGGACAAGAACCACAACCCGGAATTCACATCCATGGAGCTATATCAGGCTTACGGTAACATGGAAGATATGATGGACATTACCGAAAACGTAGTGGCAACAGCCGCTCAAAACGTCCTCGGCACCACCGTAATTGAGTATCAGGGCAAAACATTCGACCTCACCCCCCCATGGGAGAGGATGAGTATGCAGGATGCCGTTAAAAAATGGGTAGGCGAAGATTTTGAATCGGTACAGACCGATGAAGAAGCCCGGGAGATAGCCAAAAAACACAACCTTGAGGATTGGAAGAAGATGTCCAGGGGATTGGTCATAGCCACGCTTTTCGAAGAGCATTGCGAAGATTATCTGGATGGGCCTATTTTCATAACCGGCCATCCGGTTGAGATCTCCCCGCTGGCCAAAAGGGATCCGAAAGACCCCAGGATAACGAGGCGCTTTGAAGCATACATTAATACCTGGGAGATAGCCAATGCCTTTTCCGAACTCAACGATCCCATCGACCAATACGAACGATTCAGGGATCAGCAGGAACAGCTTGAGCAAGGTGATGATGAGGCTCATCCCATGGATGAAGATTTCGTAAATGCGCTGGAAGTAGGCCTGCCGCCCACCGGGGGGCTCGGGATAGGAATCGACAGGGTGATAATGTTGTTGACGGATTCGGCGTCGATCAGGGATATTATCCTTTTCCCAACTATGAAACCCCTCTAAGCTTGTTAAAATTCCGTATGGCTATGCCGTCATCGCCTTTGCGTTCAGTCACGTATGTCCATATACGCTCCTGTCACGCGCAGGCTCAACGTCTACGCCCTAC
>CAYYHH010000172.1:0-2534 GCA_964471645.1 uncultured Oscillospiraceae bacterium | reverse complement strand
TTAAGAAGGTATGTAAATGAGAGAAGTATCAGTTAAAGAAATATTCGAAGACCCGAAAGCTTTTGCAAATTCTCAGATAAAAGTCAGGGGCTGGGTGCGCACCAACCGCAGCTCAAACAAGTTTGGATTTATAGAGCTCAACGACGGAAGCTGTTTCAAATCCGTACAGGTTGTTTACGAAGAAGATAATATAGCTGATTTCGGCAATGTATCGAGGGTTTCTGTGGCGTCCGGACTTACTGTATCGGGGACCCTGGCCCTGACGCCCGACGCAAAGCAGCCCTTTGAAATCAAGGCCGATGATGTTGTCATAGAAGCGGGCTCTTCTGCGGATTATCCTCTGCAAAAGAAAAGACACAGCTTGGAATTTTTGAGAGAGATCGCACATTTGCGCCCAAGAAGCAATACTTTTTCGGCGGTCTTCAGGGTCAGATCTCTGGTGGCCTATGCTATTCACAAGTTCTTCCAGGAACAGGGTTTCGTCTACGTACACGCTCCTATCATTACAGGCAGCGATGCGGAAGGCGCCGGAGAAATGTTCAGAGTTACCACGTTGGACCCGGACTCACCGCCGCGTACGGACGATGGCAAAGTCGATGACAGCCGCGACTTTTTCGGCAAGGCGACCCACCTGACGGTCAGCGGTCAGCTTGAGGCGGAGGCGTATGCTTTGGCATTTCGCAAGGTTTATACTTTCGGCCCCACATTCCGTGCAGAGAATTCAAATACGGCAAGACACGCATCTGAATTTTGGATGATTGAGCCGGAGGTGGCTTTTGCAGACCTTTCTGATAATATGGAACTGGCCGAACAGATGATAAAGTATATTATCGGATACGTCCTTGAAAATGCTCCCCAGGAGATGGCCTTCTTCAATGAATTCGTAGACAAGGGGCTGCTGGAAAGACTTCAGGGCATAGTAGAATCGGATTTTCAGCGCATAACCTACACAGAGGCTATAGAACTTTTGAAAGATTCAAATGAGACATTTCAATACCCTGTGGAGTGGGGAATTGACCTCCAGACAGAACATGAACGCTTTATAACGGAAAAGATATTCGGCAAGCCTGTATTTGTGACGGACTATCCGAGGGAAATCAAGGCCTTCTATATGCGCCTGAACGAAGACAGGAAGACGGTGGCCGCCATGGATCTGCTTGTTCCGGGGGTCGGAGAGATCATAGGAGGTAGTCAGCGTGAGGAACGTTATGACGAACTTGTGGAGCGCATTCTGGAAATGGGTCTTACCGAAGACGACTATTGGTGGTATCTGGATCTGAGAAAATACGGAGGGGTCAGACACTCGGGTTATGGTTTGGGGTTTGAGCGCATCATTATGTACATTACCGGCATTTCCAACATCAGAGATGTGATACCTTTCCCAAGGACTCCGAAATCCGCGGAGTTCTAGCTTGAAACCTGACCAACGAAATAGTTAGAGGGAAGTTCAATGGATTTAGTTCTTAATACAGTAAAGACGGGCTTTATCAAAGCGATTAAAACCACCCTCAGCCTCATGAAGGTGGTTTTGCCTATATATGCCCTGGTTGTAGTGGTAAAATATTCACCCTTGATGACGCTTCTGGAAAAAGTGTTCGAGCCGGCCATGGGAATGTTTTTGCTGCCGGGCGATGCGGCTGTGCCTTTGATCACAGGATTTTTTACCGACGAATACGGGGCGATTGCAACGGCATCCCAGTTCGGATTTTCCGCAGCCGAAATAACGACTATAGCTATCATGAACCTTACATGCCACAGCCTTCCCGTGGAGTATGCCCTGAGCAGAAAAATAGGCCTTCCGGCGGGCAAGTTTCTCATCTATCGCGTTTTTGCGGCTGTTTTGGCAGGCATTGCCGCAGCGTACATAGGAGGTGCAATTCTGTGAGCGCACCCTTTATAACAATTCTCAACGAAATCATAAGCGGATGTCTGTCCACCGTTATCAATGTTCTGAAGGTGTTGATACCCCTGATGATTTTTATTGAGTTTTTGAACGCATATAACGTCATGGAAAAGCTGTCGAAAAAACTTATAGCTGTTACAAAGATTCTGGGAATGTCACCCCGGGCGATACTGCCGCTGTTGGTGGCAACCGTTATGGGAATAACTTATGGAACCGGCACCCTCATGGAGATGAATAAAAAGGATCCTTTAGGGAAAAAAGACTTTCTTTTGATAGCTGTTTTTTACTTTATATGCCACGGTATATTTGAAACTACCGCAATATGGGCCACTGCAGGAGCCAACGTCATAGTGATTTCTGCGGGCAGGCTCCTTACGGCAGCAATCTTTACCATGGTTGCCGCCAGATTGCCCAATTTTAAAAATATGGATTCGCCAATGGCTTCGGAGACAGATCGGGAAGAAATATAATTTTCTTTGCCATTTGCACCTTAAAATGATATAATTCACTCACTATGGTGAAATTCCACCGGAATTCGTTTGAATCTTAATCACAGGAGGTTTTTTTATATGAAAGGCTATACTAGCAACAACATCAGAAATGTTGCTCTTCTCGGGCACGGAGGCAGCGG
>CAYYHH010000171.1:3624-4801 GCA_964471645.1 uncultured Oscillospiraceae bacterium | reverse complement strand
TGACAACCCCAAAGAAAAAAGAACCAAGCAGTTTTTGACCCGATATAAAGAGGGTTAAGGCCGTAACAGGGAGGTGGACTCAATGAGATGTAAACTCAAATCACAGCTTTCACTTTTGTCGTTATTAGTTATTATCTCATCACTGCTGCTCGCGGGCTGCGGCGATAAGCCACAGACCAACCCGCCTGAAACACCTGATGATACCCAATCTTTCGAAGAACAAGTTCCGGCTCCTGTCCGTGACCTGGTGCTTTCCTATCTTACCGACGAATATTCCTGGGCCGGTAACGTCTATTTTGCTGCTGATGAGCCTGACGCACCGCAAGATATGGACCTTCGCATTGACAGTCTTACCTATGCCGGTGAAACAATTTTATACGAAACTATCGGTGTTGCCTACGAAATAGAGTACAGCACCTATTTGTCAACAAGAAGCGACGAGGATTCAGAAGAGGTTTACGGCTGGCATCAAAACAGCCCCGCAGGATATGTCGTTCTAAACCGCAGCGGTTATGACGACAGCTGGGACAGAGTGCTCGGCATATCCTATGACATGACCCCCGGCAAGGATATCAAAGATACCATTTTAGAAGTTGCATACGGTATATGGGATATCGATGTGTCCGTAAGTTTTGATGGTTACCCTCAGCCGGTGGGACCCGGATCCAAATATATTCCTCTGAACGAGGAGGCATCAATAGAGATCCTGAAGGAACTTGAACCCATCTACAATGAGGGCGATTATTGGATGCGCCTCGATTACAAGGATCTTTCCGCCGTTTGCTATTACAATGCGGAAGAGGATGTCTACGGGGTCAATAGCCTGGAGACAACCCGATCCGATGTGGCTACTCATCGAGGCATAAGGATCGGCATGAGTCGCGATGAAGTCCTTTCCGCCTATCCGGCCATTTATGATAAGCAGTACTGGGGTTATGAAGGCGATTACCTTTGGTATTGCAAAAATGAAGAAGGGTTTGGGTTGGCGCTTCTATTTTGGTTTCAAGAGGATGCAGTCACAAAAATCCTGCTTATAAATATGTTTGACTGATTCGCCCAAGTCACAGGATTTCGTCGGGAAATTAAATCCGTAGGTCAAAGCACAAGTTTAACAGTAGTTGGGTTTGGGCGTAACATCGAAGCGCAAGTTTAACAGTAAATGTGTTGAGGTATAATG
>CAYYHH010000171.1:3074-3614 GCA_964471645.1 uncultured Oscillospiraceae bacterium | reverse complement strand
GACTGATTCGTCCAAGTCCACAGGATCTCGCCGGCAAGCTAAATCCGTAGGTCAAAGCAAAAGTTTTACAGTTAATAGTTGAAGCGTAACATCTAAGTGCAAGTTCTACAGCAAATGACTTTATTCATAGAGTATGTTTAACAGTAAAAAAGCTTCGGTGTAACATTGTAGCGCAAGTTTAACAGTAATTGGGTTTGGGCGTAACGTCGAAGCGCAAGTTTAACAGTAAATGTGTTGAGGTATAATGTCGAAGCGTCAATTCAAGAAGGGGGTCTCCCGAACCATGAATAAAGAATTGACAAGAAATAATGAGCTCATAAGAAAAACCGAATTAACGAGAAACAAACTGTTGAACAACATTATTTTTGAGAATGACATAAAAGCCAATGTCTATTTTGCCGACATTCAATTTATACCTATTCAAATGAGCAATGGCATCAAACTGATACAAATCATAGAAGGCGAAATAAAAGTCAAGATAAGTTTCAATTCGTACCGGCTGGTTCCCGGAGATTTTTTGCTCATCAATTCTTATGAATT
>CAYYHH010000171.1:0-3064 GCA_964471645.1 uncultured Oscillospiraceae bacterium | reverse complement strand
TGCACTCCGTGGAGAGCATCACCCAATCGAACAAAGTTCTGGTCGTTGAATTAGATATGAGCCTGCTGAAAAATCGTTTATTCGCATTCGACATTTACTTTTACAGAAACTTCAACTTGGAGATTGTGGATAAAGTAAAACGTCTGATGAAATTAGCATGCAAAGCCAAAATCGGGGCGTATGAAGTTGGTAACGGTTACATAATAGAAATAGTAAGAGAAATCTCCGATATATGCGACCAATATTTTCAGATACAGAAATACTGTCAACTCACAAAGACTGTAAGCCCTTTTTCCAATCATTCCTTGCATAATGGCCGAATGAAACAAACGTATGAATACATTTATATCAATGCAGAGGATTCTAAAAGGCTTGATACTTTGTCGGATATGATGAATATTGATAAATGCTACGCTTCCCGGCTGATTAAAACAGGTACAGGGGAATCTTTTCAGGAGATGCTCAATGTTGTCCGGGTCGACAGAGCAGAACTTTTGCTGTTGGGGACCAATCTTACTATACAGAACATTTCCGAGCATTTGAATTTTTCAACAACCTATTATTTTAATAAAGCTTTTAAACATTACTTTGGAATGAGCCCGCAGGCATACAGGAAAACCTTTGAATCCAAAACATTTCCGGCAGCACCTTCGGTTTACACGATTATCAAATACGGGGGGAGCAACGGTATATCAGGGGATATGCTAAAGGATAACATAGGTGGTATGTCAAGGGATACCACAGCAGGCATGTCAAGGGATGCCACAGGGGATATATTAATAGGTGATATTATTAAATATGCGCAGGATCTGTACTCATCATTCCAAAAAAGTGGAGAAAAAATCATTGAGTATGAAAATTATAGGATCATGTTTGATTCCCGTGAAAATTCGGTCACGATTGCCGACTCGTCCAACAACATTAAGCTGAAGATGCTTATCCCCCTGAATAATATCAAAAACCAACCTATAAGATGACAACTTTTTGAGTATATTGTTACCTCCAGATAATTTAGAATATTCTTATACATCGTAGCCTTATGAGATTCAGAGAGGAGGAATTTTCATGCTGAGAAAACTAGTGGCTTTATCTTTAGTTGCTTTATTGGTTATTATGAGCATCGGGTTCGCATTTGCCGACACCGCCTATGTGGTAAAGAGCGGTGATGTCCTTTGGAAGATCGCTAAACAATACAACACTACATATCAAGCTCTTGCCGAATACAACAAAATAGCGGATCCACATTTGATTTTTCCCAATCAGGTCGTCAAAATTCCGGATGGCAAGGCAACCGGATCGATTGGATCGGACAAACCGACCCAGCCCGACAAATCTGAAGAGCCGTCAATCTCGGCCGATACTGCGATTATCGGCAACATTTATACTGTTGACAAAAATAAAAGTGTTGCACAAGCCCTTGCAATCAAAGACGGACGATTTGTCTATGTAGGTGATGAGAAAGGGGTTAAACCCTTCATCGGTAAATCCACCGAAGTAATAAAAACCGACAGCGGTATGGTAATGCCGAGCTTTACCGATGGTCATGCCCACGGTCACGAGGGCGGTGTAGGCTTCCTTTTCCAAGCAGACTTGTATGGATTGGAATCGATTGAAGAATACATATTAGCGGTGGAAGAATTTATTGCGGAGCATCCTGAGATGGACTTTATCCGCGGGCAAGGCTGGCGCAACGGTTATTTCCCACCGGGGGGACCGACTGCTGCCATACTGGATAAAATAGATACGGATCTGCCTATTGCGCTAATATCGGAAGATCACCATTCCTACTGGCTGAATTCCAAAGCCCTTGAAATGCTGGGACCCGGCAAGGATATAAAGGATGTGGCAGGCGGAGTGGTCGAGCGGGATGCAAAAGGGAATTTGACAGGTACTTTCAGGGAACTTGCAAGCGATTATGTCGAGGCCATTTTACCCATGTACACTGTCGAACAATACAAAGAAGCGATTCTTTTCTATCAGGAATGGATGGTTGAATATGGCATTACAGCATATTGGGAACCAATGGTAAACCTGGATGGTGGAACAAATTTGATTCAGGCTTATAATGAGTTGGATGAAGCCGGAGATTTACTCATAAGGGTGTACGGCGGATATATGGTTCTTGACGAGCCGGGCTACCTTGAAGAAGTAGATGTTGCTAAAAAATTAATTGAAAGCACAGCCGGAGGAGATTTTGAGGTAGATGCTATCAAAATACTGGTTGACGGCGTTGTAGAGGGCGGAACAGCTTATTTGCTCGAAGATTATGCTCATCAGCCGGGATTCAGAAGCGCTCCCTTGTGGGATCAGGACAGATTGAACCAAATGTTTGCTAAGGCCGATGCCTTGGGAATCACCGTTCATACACATGCAATAGGCGATGCGGCAACGAAAATGACGGTGGACGCCTGCGAATACGCATATAAGAAAAATGGCGACATGGGCAACAGACATGCCATAACTCACTTGCAGGTAGTCGATCCCGCCGATATAAAAAGGATGGCGGAGTTGAACATGGTTGCTTCAGTCAATACATATTGGTTCGCCAAAGAACCCGGCTATTTCTATGAGCTTGAAGTTCCCTTCCTTGGAGAAGAGAGAGCAAACAGGGATTACCCATTGAAATCCTTCTTCGATTTGGGCATAGTTGCGGCGGGTGCCAGTGATTTTCCCGTAACAATACCGCCTATGCCGCTGTGGGGAATACAGACAGGAGTCACCAGAATGAATCCTGAAGGAGATCCCGCCACATTGCAGAATCCCACTGAAAGGGCTACGCTTGAACAAATGATTGCCGCATTTACAATAAACTGCGCCTACCAGCTGTTCCGGGAAAAGGAATTTGGTTCCATTGAAGTAGGCAAGAGTGCGGATCTTATCATTCTTGATCAAAATATAACTAAGATTGATCCCGTTAAAATCGGAGAAGCAGAAGTGTTACGCACATTCCTAAAAGGTAAAACCGTATTTGAAGCCAAATAGGGCTTGCTGAACAACTCGAAAACTCTCTATTTGCAAAGATTACAGTCGTTTTCGAGTTCAGAAAGTGCAAGGTTTTTACAGT
>CAYYHH010000170.1:0-4818 GCA_964471645.1 uncultured Oscillospiraceae bacterium | reverse complement strand
ACGATTTGATTTTAGGCTCTATAACCGCTATCAACGGTGATCAGCCAAGACCTGAGCTGGATATCCAAGGTGTGAGGGTAGCCACCTATGCTTATGAAATCCCGGAACTGACCGTGACTGTCCATCATAATGATACTATTGGTCCGGAAAAGGGAGGAACAGACCTGACCTTTGATCGCCCCATTGATTTTGGAGAAGGCGGCATCACGATTTCCATGTCCGGTGGTAATCTTTATACCGATCCGGGAATAGGGGTTCGGGCCAACCGCTTGATTATCACCGGGGCAAAGCAGATTGGAAGAAGTATCAATGATCGATTCAAGGCGTATATTCATGATATTGACGCCATTGACAATTCACAAAATCGTTTTGAAAATCAGAACGCCCGCCCATCCTTTGTCTCTATTGATGCAATGGAGGACATTTGGCTCAATCTGATTCCGGTTGTGGTTGGGGACGGCGGCAAGCACAAGGGCCAGCCCACCTTATTGCTGGACCGCATAGGGTCTGAAAAAGGAGAGGTAGATATCTCCGTATCTTCGGCGCGGTTCCTCGATATTAAAAATTTGGCTGAGGACACAGAGGAAGAGATCCATATCTATGCACCCGGCAAAAGGAATAACTTTGTAAGAGTATCAAATCAGGAGACTTATCCGATCCTGGATAAGGACGGAAACGAGACGGGATACAGCTTGACGGCGGAAGGCAAGCTGAGGATTTCCCAGGCTCTGACCCTTGATCTTGCCGATTATCTGGCCCTGAAACGGGATGTTGAGAACGGCATCTACTACAATTACTATTACCTTCCTACCGGGGAGATGCTCCTGACGGATAAGGACGGAAACCCGGTCACCCTGTACATGGTGGATGAAGGCGACGAAAACAGCGGCTATGCCCTGGATAATATCTACTTTGAGTTTTATGGGAATGGGCGGATGAAAGCCGTAACTATATTGCTCAGCGGAATACAATCTTCCATCAGTATGTATTTGAATGAAGAGGATGGCCATACGATTGAGGAATATTTAAAGGACTTCCGTGATCAGTATAATCAGAGGATATATGCTGACCTTGCCGCATTCCTGGCAGATCCGGGAAATTACAGCCAGAGAATCGTATTCAGCGACACAGGAGATAAAGTTACACTCTATATAGGAAATAACGGGGGCACCATAAGCATCGACAGAGAAGAAGGCGGATGGATACTTCCTGACGGTTCCAAGATTTACTGGGGCAGTGTTTTCCTCAAGGACGGCAAAAAACTTGATCCTGTATTGTTTAAAAGCGAAAACGGCCATGACTACTACCGCCTTGAAGCCTTTGACTTCAGCAATCTCAGAGACTTTTATCATATCGTAGAGATCGATCCTTCGGATGGCGAGTTCAGGTTTGTAGAGGGTTACCTCCACAAGCTGAGAACGCTTCTAAATAAAGCGACTGAAACTATCCATGTGGGTATGACCTACGGAGAGGCGTCCTCGGCAATCAGCACCGGGTTGAAAGAATACACAGAAGCTGATATTACTACCACTGCTGATATCGCAGGCTTGGCCGCGAAGGTATCAGCCGAATTAAGTGCATTGCTTACGGATGAATGGACCGTCAGTGTGAAAACAACCGTGGCGACTGCTACTGTGGAAGAGAAAACCATAGTGTCTTCCGTGACCATTACCGCTGCCCTGTTTGAATCAGATGATCTACAGGAGGGGACCATCTTGTCCTATAATGAGGTTTTGGACATCAAAGCCAAAGCAATTACTCCACCTGCAGAAACCTCATATAGCGTGAAATCAGCGGGCGCCAAAGCGAAGACGACTGCCATAGGTGTAGAATTTGATAAAGATGAGCTTGGTTTGAATAAAAAGGGAAGCATTTCCCTGACTGTGGACGCAAGCGATCCGCAAGTGATTGAAGCCCTGATGGTCAAAAACGGTCTTTACAGCTTCGCAACAGAGTATAGGGACGATATCAAAGCCTATGTTGTGATTGAACTGGAAGATCTGGAAGATGAAAGCCAAGAAGAGGCCCGATATAAAGAGTTGCTGGATAAATACTTCGTGGCCACGCCCACAGAGGATCCGGAAGATGGCTTTTCAATTAAAGTCTATAAATTGGAAGAGGAAGCCGAAGCCACCGGAGAAATGACGGTTAAGTGGCTCTTTGACGAAAATGATTGGCCGGTTATGGACTGGTCTACCGGCACCTGGAAAATTGATGATAGCACGAGTAAGTTGAATGGAGGCTATCAAAAAGTAAGCGGCGGTATACTTTTCCTGGACGACCTGACCTCATCTTTTGACATTGAGAAAGGGATCTACCTGCCATCCGATGCAGCTTACGGCATATTGCGTGATGGAAGAGTTGTTCAACTATCCTTGCACTATGATGAAAAGCATCCCAGGGGCAGCGTAGATGCCGCCAAATATGCTTCCATCCTCTTCTCGCCCAACATGATAGCCAAGGCGGACTATCAGGGCCAGCCGGTTGTGGAGTATGGTATCCCGATATATACGATAGAGCAGCATAAGAAGGCGACAGAATTTGAACGGATGATATATGGCGGTTGGTCGTACAATTACAGGTATCTTTGGAATACACCCCGGGGAGGTTTTATCACAGGTGTGCATTACGAGGAAGAAACAGTAAATCCATTTAATCCGAATATTTATGATAGCGGCTCCGAAATGATAGCTGCAGGTTATACACCGGTTATGGAATATGTGGATAATGCGGTGTATATAAAGCCGACCGAAGGCGGAGCTGAGGTTTCCTATCTGGGTTCGGCAAGCTTTGAAATCAGCGGCGATTCGGAGGGTTATGCAGACATCGCCAACGGAATGAGGATGAAGATTGGCGACGAAGATGATGGTTACGGCCAGGGAACCCTGGTCTTCACCGATGGATCTTCCGGGCTGCTGGCCAAATACACACCGGACAGAGCTTTCTACGCCTTTGAAGGCGCCGATGCGGCAAGAGCTATAAAGTATACGGCGGGCACAGATCAGGCCGGCACTTTGGAATTTGCCGCGGGAACCTCTTACTATCTGCATCAAGTGATTAGCGGCGTTTATATGGCAGCCATAGGAGACCCGGCTGAACCCGGTCCCAGCTTCTACTTTGATGGGGACTACTTTGGAATGGATGATTCGGGTAGCCTGGTTAAATTAGCTACGATAGATGCAGTCTTTGATTCTGTCACCGAAGGATACACAGACAGCGGGAGCTTTGGCGACGACGCCCGAATGCTCAGGGTATACAAAGCAGGCCGGGGAGAAGAGGACGGAAACGAAGAAGTCGTTGTGCGAATCCTCAAACTTGCAGATGGCAGGGATGTGGTCCTCTTACCTGACGGAACCTGGTTAGACGACAGGGGCAGGAAAAGCAAGCTGGCGCCTATGGACAACAGAGAAACCACACCTTACAGTGGTCCCTTGGATATCAAGATCGGAACCCTTGAAGGGACAAAGGTAACACTGGATTTCGTCGGAGAGGAAACCATATTAAACGGCAGACCGGGCACGGATGTCAATGTAAAGGCGGATCAAGTGGTGATCCTTGCGGGAGATGGGAACGATATTTTCGACGCGGTCAATCCGCTGATCCTGGCATCAAAATTTACGGATACGGTCAATGTGCGACTGGGAGACATGAGCGGCGGAGACTACACAGGCAAGGCCTACTTGAAGACCGACACGGGAGCAGATGCAGATCCGGAGAATGTAAACCTTCACGATACCACTGTGGGAGACGGCGGTCTGGTTGATCTGACGGTCAAGAAAGGCGACATCACCGCTGTGGACAATGTTAGCGTAAATGGCGGCGGAGGTCTTAACCTCACCACCATCGATGGAAATATCCAACTTTCCGACTTTGAACAGAGCCCGCTAATCAAGGCTGGAGGAACACTTAACGCCAAGACAGGCACCGGAAATGTGGTTGCGGACACCGTTACAAACGACGGTACCCTCACCATTACCACGGGTACAGGTGATGTAACTGTGGGAACCATTAGAAACAATGATATTTTCGCTGTTACTACCGGTACCGGCGATCTGCTGATGAAGGATGGAAACTCAAAGCTGACCTTTGGCAAAACCGCTAATGAAGCGGCCAGCATCCTCAACATCGGAGGAGACATCGGTACAGCGGATCTGTATTTCAAGGTTGACATCCTTACGGATGAGGAGGGTAAGATTCAGACTCTGCGCATTGCCAATGTGGTCAACACCTTCCTCAGACAGGATACCGGCATACCAACAGATATTCCGGGACTGCCTACCACCGGACGTGAGGAGGGGGAAGATCAGAAGAGCGATCATGAAGAGGCCATCAGCGATCTAGAGGACGAGAACGGCGATGGAAATCAGGTGGTGAAATACGTCATGCCTCACCAGAATCCGAATGAGCTGGCGGCCCAGCTCATGGGCGGGTTGCTGGACAACGGGGCGCTGCTCACCCTTATCGGCGGCAAGTTGCTCGGAGAACAGGTACGCATGATTTTGGGGCTTACCCAGGAGGTTGTAGCCGGTATGGTTGCCGATGCAACAGACCCGAGTGTGACTTTGGAAGAACTCAAGCTGTTTGTGGCAGCTATGGATCTGGGTGTTGCAGAACCGGAGGATGAGCTGGATTTGACGCTGTTTGATCGGTCCACCACCGGCATGACTGATGATGAAAAGGCTGAACACGACACTGCCCTCGATGAATTGCGCCAAATCTTGAGGACTAAGCTGGGAGCCGGGTATGAGACAGCCGACGATCGGCAGCTTCGGAATGCCTATCGGACCTATTATGCCGAAAAGCTGACAGAGTATCGCG
>CAYYHH010000169.1:2307-4829 GCA_964471645.1 uncultured Oscillospiraceae bacterium | reverse complement strand
ATGCATTGCTCACGTAAATAGTATATAAGGCCTATCCTGTCCATGATTAAAAATTCAGATCAAAAATAGTCACCGTTTATAAATTGTCTAGTCTTTCACAACAGGGATATCAATCAGTGGGCTGTAGGTCTGAATTGTAACTAGGCTAAAAAATAAATATAAATACAATGCAATGCTCACGTAAATAGTATATAATTGTTGTCAATAATTGACTTAACAATACTATGAATGTGAGGTGTATGCTATGGCTTTAGTTACTTCAAAAGAAATGTTCGGCAGAGCATTAAAAAGCGATTATGCTATCGGGGCCTTTAACGTCAACAATATGGAGATAATACAGGGAATCGTCGACGCCGCAAAGGCTGAAAATGCTCCCCTTATCCTACAGGTTTCTGCCGGTGCAAGAAAGTACGCAAGACCCGCCTATTTATTAAAATTGGTTGAGGCTGCAATATTGGATTCTGATTTGGATATCTGTCTGCACCTGGATCACGGCGAAGATTTTGAAATCTGCAAAAAGTGTGTGGACGACGGTTTTACATCGGTCATGATCGATGGCTCCAAGCACCCCTTCGAAGAAAACATTGCTCTGACCAAACAAGTAGTTGACTATGCCCATTACAAGGGCGTTGTCGTCGAGGCAGAGCTGGGACGGCTTGCAGGAATAGAGGATAATATTAACGTAGATGCGCGTTCGGCAAGTTTCACCGATCCTGACGAAGCAGCTGAATTTGTTGAGAGAACCGGAGTCGACTCCCTGGCTATTGCCATTGGGACAAGCCACGGTGCCTACAAGTTTAAAGGTGATCCTTTCCTTGATTTCGAAAGGCTTGAAAAAATCAGCAAGCTCCTTCCCGATATCCCCCTTGTCCTTCACGGGGCTTCCACAGTGCTGCCTGAGTTTGTAGACCTTTGCAATCAATATGGGGGAAGCATCCCGGGCGCCAAAGGTGTTCCTGAAGAAATGATACGCACCGCGGCAAAATATGGAGTCTGCAAGGTAAATATCGACACGGATCTGAGGCTGGCTATGACAGCGGAAATACGGCGTCATTTTGTAGAGCACCCGGAGGACTTCGATCCTAGGAAATATTTAGGCCCCGCAAGGAACGCCATTCAGGCTATGGTCCAACACAAGATAAAGAATGTGCTGGGTGCGAGCGGAAAAAGATAACGGTAACGTGGCAAACTGAATAACATTGTATGTGAACCGTAATGCAAGCAAAGGCCGGAGCGTAAAATCCTCCGGCCTTTATGTACTGTATGTAGTACAATCCTCTGTCTATGCGCAGTGTCTTCATCAGTCTATATTTATTATATTCCTGAGTCTGCATGCAATGTATCCCTCAGTATATAACAGTTACGACATCTGAGTGACCTATTGCTGCTGCTCCATAAAGAGCTTGATATCATCTTCCACCGTACCGATTCCGGCGATGCCGAAGTTTTCTACGAGAACCTTTGCGACATTGGGCGAAAGGAAGCCCGGAAGCGTAGGTCCAAGGTGGATGTTTTTCACTCCCAGGTAGAGCAATGCAAGCAATACGATAACCGCTTTTTGCTCATACCATGCAATGTTAAATGCAATGGGCAGCTTGTTTATATCGTCTAGTCCAAAGACTTCCTGAAGTTTCATGGCGATGACAGCCAAAGAATAGGAGTCGTTGCACTGTCCTGCATCCAATACCCTCGGAATTCCCCCGATATCACCCAGATCCAGCTTGTTGTAGCGATACTTTGCGCAGCCTGCGGTAAGTATCACGGTATCTTCGGGAAGAGCCCTGGCAAACTCGGTGTAGTAATCCCTGGATTTCATTCTTCCGTCACAACCTGCCATAACGAAGAATTTTTTGATCGCACCTGATTTTACTGCTTCTACAACCTTATCGGCAAGTGCCAATACCTGATTGTGGGCGAAGCCTCCTACTATGGATCCACTTTCAATTTCTTCCGGCGCAGGCAAATTCTTTGCCATCTCAATTATGGCAGAGAAGTCTTTCCTCCCTTCAGAATCGGCAACGATGTGCCTGGATCCGGGATAGCCCGCAGAACCGGTGGTGAATATCCTGTCCCTGATTTCATCTTTTCTCGGCGGCACTATGCAGTTAGTCGTAAAAAGGATGGGGCCGTTGAACGGACCAAATTCATCTATTTGCTTCCACCATGCATTGCCATAGTTACCGACAAGATTTTCGTATTTCTTGAAGAACGGATAGTAATGGGCAGGCAACATCTCGCTATGTGTATAGACGTCGACACCGGTCCCCTTTGTCTGCTCCAAAAGCTGCTCTAAATCTGTCAGGTCATGACCTGAAATCAGGATCGCGGGGTTGCTTCTGACTCCGATGTTGACTTCAGAAATCTCAGGCATACCATATTTTCCGGTGTTGGCATCATCCAAAAGCGCCATAGCCGAAACTCCGAATTTACCCGTTTCCAAAACCAGGGCTACAAGATCATCGGCTGTAAGGCTGTCGTCAAGCGTAGCCGCAAGCGCTTTATATATGAACTCGTAAATAGCA
>CAYYHH010000169.1:0-2297 GCA_964471645.1 uncultured Oscillospiraceae bacterium | reverse complement strand
TTTCCGATGTTCAAAGCATGCTCTGCATATGCAGCCATGCCCTTAAGACCGTAGATCATCAGCTCTCTGAGGGAACGTATATCCTCGTTTTTTGTCGATAGAATTCCCACCGCGGCAGCCTTGTCCAGCATCTCTTGCTTCGAACCCACATTGAATAATGCCGCATCATGAAGACCCTCAACCGATAAGCCTTCCGTTAATCCGTCTCTAAGGGAAAGATTTTTTTTGATCTGTGCCTCAATCGCTTCTCCGTTAAAGTTTGCATTGGTTATAGTCATGAAAAGACTGCGCAGTACCTCGTGATTCAGTTCTTTCAAACTGCCTGCATCCTTATTTCCTTTTACCACCACCTCGGCAATCCCTTTAACGGTATAAATCAACAAGTCTTGAAGATTGGCAACGTCCTCGGTTTTACCACAGACGCCCCTTACATCGCAACCGGTTCCTTTAGCGGTTTCCTGACATTGATAACAAAACATCATACGCGTATACATCCTTTCTTACTTAAACATATTAACTTTCAATCAATGATAACATTTGATCGATATGCATTTCCGTTGCGCCTGCAACATTATCAAGATATTTTCAATGTCATCAGATTTTAAACCTTCCCCCATATATAGTTCTTTGAATTTATTCTACTTCGAACATTTCCTTGGGCGCGCCGCAAACAGGGCATACCCAGTCGTCGGGGATGTCTGCAAAAGCTGTTCCGGGCTCAACACCATTATCCGGATCGCCTACCTCCGGGTCATAAACATATCCGCAAGGTCCACATACATACTTTTCCATAGCTTTTTTCCTTTCAAATAATTAATTTTTTTTTGCGCAATTCCTTACTATTCAGGTCTTTCACTTACTATTCAGGTCCCCTACTATTAAGGTTCCCTTTAGATTTCTTTTTTCCACAAACCGTGCAAGTTGCAGTATTCGTAGGCCGCAATGACCTCTTCACCTTCACACAGTCTGAAGCATGTTATAGGATCTCCGTCCACCGGAAGGCACTTTCTATGACGTCCCTGATTGGTCTCCAGAACTATCCATGCAATATGATGCTCCGGAAGCATCGGATGTAAAACCCCCCCTACTGTAACGGTTACCTTGTTACCGTCTATATCTACTACAGGTACATGCTTTTCGTAAGCCGCATCTTCCGTATTTGCCACTAATTCTGTCATCGGCTCACCGCAACAAACCACGGAAACGCCTGAGCTCTTTACCATTTCGATAATATTACCGCAATGTTTGCAAATAAAAAATCTTACCTTTTCACACATAACAGATGCTCCTTTCTAAGCGTTAATTTTTTAACACTTATGCACATTATATAGTTTTCCTTAAAAAGAACTTACTCTATTTATACCATGGGATTGCTTCTTCAAACAAGACTATAAATTAAAAAGATACATATTTGCGCATATGCAAAAGAGCATTTTTTTCAAGCCGGCTCACCTGGGCCTGGCTGATACCGATTTCATCGGCTACTTCCATTTGAGTTCTACCCTCAAAAAATCTCATTGTGAGTATTGACCTTTCTTTGCTGGTCAGTTTATTCATAGCTTCGGAAAGTGAAATGTTATCCATCCATTTTTCATCGGTATTGACGGTATCCTTGACCTGATCCATTACGTACAAGGCGTCACCGTCCTCGTGGAATACAGGTTCAAAAAGAGAAATGGGATCCTGGATCGAATTTAATGCAATAACTACCTCCTCAACGGTGGTGTCCAGCTCTTTGGCGATTTCCGCCACGGTGGGCTCTCTTTGACTTGCGCCGGTAAGCTTTTCTTTTGCCTGAAGAGCCTTATAAGCCATATCCCTTAACGAACGGCTCACCCTGATAGCGTTATTGTCTCTGAGGTAGCGGCGTATTTCACCGATTATCATAGGTACGGCATAGGTGCTGAATTTTACATTATGGGATGTGTCGAAATTATCCAGCGCCTTAATGAGTCCTATACAACCGACTTGAAACAAATCATCAGGATTTTCACCCCGGTTGTTAAACTTCTGGATGACAGAAAGTACCAGCCTTAGGTTGCCCCTGATAAATTCTTCCCTGGTCTCCTTGTCCCCTTTTTTAATTTTTTCGATCATCTCCTTCATTTGTGCGTCTTTATACACGGGTAATTTAGAGGTGTTTACCCCACAAATTTCAACTTTCACTGCCATTTTAAAAGATCCCCCGCTTCCTTTATTTGCCTTAGCGTACTGTATGCCTGTTCATCGTAGTAATTCCAAATGCCAATGATGCAGTACACTAAACTTTTGCTGTCCTTATTATTTATGTACAGGGT
>CAYYHH010000168.1:0-4873 GCA_964471645.1 uncultured Oscillospiraceae bacterium | reverse complement strand
TAGTTGCGGGATTGATTTACAGAGGTCACAAGACGAAGAAAATGGCGGTCGCTGCCCTTGCGGCGGGAACGATTACTTGGGTAATCACCATGATTGGGTGGAACCTTATCGTCACACCCTTTTATATGGGAGTTCCGGTAAAGGCTGTAATAGCGATGATACTGCCTATACTGCTGCCCTTTAACCTGCTAAAAGCCGGCATAAACAGCATAATAATATTTTTGATTTACAAGCCTATAGCAAGGTTACTTCATAGATAGACAGGTTTGGAATTGTTTCAAATATAAGGGCAGTCGGGACAAACGAGCCTGGGTACAAATGAACCCGGGTACAAACAGATGTGAGGCTGACCCGATGCGAAGGCGTGACCTGTGCAGGCAGGTTCCGATCACTCGAGATGGCTGTCGATTAAAACAGATATGGGCGGCCGCCGGCAGGCTAAATCAGATATGGAGCCTAAGTTGTAATAAGTTTGGTTTTAATTGGCCGACCCGATGCGAACAGACGGAGAAGAGCATGTTAAGGATATTCATAAAAAATGAAGAGGACATGGAAAAGCTGGGTATGGACCTGGTAAGCAGGCTGGGTCCCGGCTCCGTCGTGGCATTGACAGGTAATCTCGGCGCGGGAAAGACAACCTTCACCAAGGCCATAGCTAAGGGACTTGGCATAACCGATCTCATCGTAAGTCCCACATTTACGCTGATCCATGAGTACAGCGGCGGAAGGATGCCCCTTTACCATTTTGATCTCTATCGAATTGAGGACGATGAAGAACTGTACGAATTGGGTTACGAAGAATACTTTTACGGTGAGGGGATCTGTGTGATAGAGTGGGCCGACCGCATAGGGGATTATCTCCCTGAGGATGCAGTCCACGTGCACATAGATTACGGGGTCGGTGAAAATGAAAGGATCGTAGAGATTGATGATAATATTGGCCATTGAGACAACGGGTCTTAAGGCATCAGCAGCACTTATTGACGAAAATAAACAGATATGGGAAGAAACTTCCGACAGAGAATTGTCGCATTTGCAGGGTTTAATCCCTATGATTGATAATTTGCTCGAAAAATGCAAATTGACAATAGACGATATAACCCATATTGCCGTTTCTCGGGGGCCCGGATCCTTCACCGGAATACGTATAGGTATGGCAACGGGAAAGGCCCTGGCACAGGCTTTGGATATTCCGATGATCAGCGTGCCGACACTGCGCGCATTTGCGTGGAATGCCGTTGATTTCCAAGGCTTGATATGTCCTTTGTTCGACGCCAGGAGGGAGCAGGTCTACGCCGGTGCCTACTATTGGAATGAAGGACTTTGCATGCAGGCCGTAGCAGACGATGCCCGAAGCCTGACCGATTTTCTTTCCGAGATCGAACGCTTCGACAGAGACCATAAAATGAATGTGATGTTTTTCGGGGAGGGAGCACGAATATTTGAAAAGCAACTCGAAAGTTGGGCAATTGGGACGAATCGTTTATCGCCAAATGGCGATGTGAGTCGGATAATGGCAGATCCTCAGTATTTATTGCAAAGGGCCTCGGCCGTAGCGATGGAAGCCCTGAAGATTGCGGAAGACGGAGGAGCCATAGGGTTTGAGTCGATGCACCCGGTTTATCTCAGAAAGGCAGAAGCCGAACGCAAACTTGAACAAAGATTATGCGCAAGTAACAGCGGAGAATCAAAGTGAAGATTATCGTCAGAAGGGCCCTGCCGAAGGATGCCGAGGCCATGGCTCGGTTAGATAAAGAATGCTTCAGTATGCCCTGGAGTTTGCAGGCTTTTCGCGATGAATTGTCAAAAAACGATGCGGCTTTTTATCTTGTAGCAATAGTCAGCGATGAAATAATTGGTTTTGCCGGACTGTGGGGAATACTCGACGAAGGCCATATTACTAACGTGGCAGTGCATCCGGACTTTAGGAAAAAAGGAATCGGGGCACTTATGCTGGCAAAGCTGATCGAGCTATCGTGCGAAGCCGGTATCACGAGTCACACCCTGGAAGTAAGGAGATCCAATGAGGCCGCCATTGATCTTTACAAGAAGTTCGATTTTAAAATCGGTGGAATAAGAAAGGAATATTATTCCGACAATTTGGAGGACGCACTCATACTTTGGAGAAAGCCTGAAAAAAATGGGTAATTTGACGGCGGTGGTTATACATCGAATATAAGATATACATCTGCGGGATACTATGATTTGGATAACCGATCCCAGGGTCGGATTTGAGGACAAGTCAAAAGGAGGTCGCAGATGGTTAACAACAATTATGATGACAGGGATGCCGAATATGGTGAAGATATGCTGAGCATATTCACCGAGTGCAATAAATTTAAAGGCAGGCGTGACGTAAACTCATTTAACATGACTAACTACCGCTCCTGCGAAAATTGCGCTCATATGGGGGCTGATTATCGCTGTTCCTTGGGAATGGATGCCAGACACCCGGGCCTGTGAAAATGCCGGTGTCATATAAGTTTGGGAAAATAGAAGGATTATGGGAAAAGCAAAAGATAAAATAATTACATTAGCAATTGAAACAAGCTGTGATGAAACATCGGCAGCCCTTGTAGCCGGCGGACGGGACGTTCTCTCTAATGTTATTTCATCGCAAATAGAGATCCACAAAGTATTTGGCGGCGTTGTCCCGGAAATCGCTTCGCGCCATCATTTGGATAATATAAACCACGTATATAAAAGGGCTATGGAAGAGGCGGGTCTGACTCTGAAAGATGTCGATATCATAGGGGTGACCTGCGGGCCCGGGCTTGTTGGGGCTCTTCTGATCGGAATAGCAACTGCAAAGGCCTTTGCTTACGCCGGGGCTAAGCCATTGATTGGTGTACATCATATTCAGGGGCACATCAGCGCCAATTATATTGAGCACAGAGAACTGGAGCCGCCTTTCCTTTCCCTGGTTGTTTCCGGCGGGCATACCCATCTGATCCACGTTAAAGACTACAACGAATTTGAAATTTTGGGAAGAACCAGAGATGATGCGGCAGGGGAGGCCTTCGATAAAGTTGCCAGAGTCCTGGGACTCGGTTATCCCGGCGGGCCGAAAATCGATAAAATTGCAAAAGAGGGCAATCCTCACAGCGTGGAATTTAAAAGGGTAATGCTGGAAAAGGACAGTCTGGACTTCAGCTTTAGCGGATTAAAAACCGGCGTATTGAATTACTTGAACACGCAGAAACTAAAGGGCAGGGAAACAGTTGCCGCCGACGTTGCCGCGGCATTTCAGCTGGCTGTGGTGGAGGTTCTTGTGGCAAAGGCGATGAAGGCATTATCAATAACCGGTGAAGACAAGCTGGTTCTGGCCGGGGGCGTTGCCGCCAACAGCCTGCTCAGAACTATGCTCAGCGATGCGTGCGAAAAGGCGGGGACAGCACTTTATTGTCCGTCACCGTTACTGTGTACCGACAATGCAGCAATGATAGGGACTGCCGCATACTACAAATATTTGGCAGGCCATACCGATGACATGACACTTGATGCATACCCGGCTCTGGCACTGTAGCCCTTGCACTATACCTGCACTATAAAAGCTTGATTTAAAACCACAAAAAGACCATGGCAAATCCCATGGTCTTTGTTTCTCATAAATATTCTGTTAAGGGTCCGTATGATTCGGCCGGATCAGGCGATCTTTTCCTCCACATACTTGACGATATCACCGATTATCTGAAATCTTTCAGCGTCCTCGTCGGGGACTTCGATATCAAACTCATCTTCAATAGCCATAATTATTTCTACAGCATCCAAAGAGTCAGCTTCCAAATCCTTCATCAAATGCGTGCTGTTGGTGATGGATTCTTCTTCAACACCCAATTGCTCGATAATGATTTCCTTAATTTTATCAAATACCATTTTAAACCTCCATTAACATAAAAGATCTGAAAGACCCTTTCTGATTTTCAAACCTATTATAAGTGACACCTATGAATACTGCAACACATATTTTACAATATATCCTACATTTTATCCGTTTTATCGGTTTATTCTGCCGCAGCTTCCTCGTGAAGGTCGCTCCAAAGCTCGTAGGCTTCATTCAAGGCTTCTTTCGACTTTTCCAACTTGTCGGAGCAAGCGGCGGAAAGAACATGATCGGAAAACACTTCCTCGCTGCACATTTCATGTTCGATCTGCTGGATTTCTTTTTCGAGGCTTTCGATTTTCGCCTCCGCATCTTTCAGATCTCTTTCTAGCCTTCTCCTCTTCGCTTCCTCTTCTTTGGACCTCCTTCGGGCCTCCATTTTAGCTTGTTTCGATGACATATCGTATTGCCCGGACTTTTCATCATCGTCCTCGGACGAAGTTATCTTGCTCAAACCACCGAGGTATTCCTTGCCTGAGGCTATGGACTGCTTCTTCTCCAAGTAATAGTCATAACCGCCCGGGTAGTTCTCTATACCTTCAGGCGACATTTCCCATATCATGGAGGGAACCTTGTTTAACAGGTATCTGTCATGGGATACTATGATAACAGTCCCCGGGTAATCGGGCAGAGAGTCCTCAAAGGCCTCTTTGGAGGAAATATCCAAGTGGTTCGTCGGCTCGTCCATAATCAGCAGATTGGCTCCGGAAAGCATCAATTTCAGCAGGGAAAGCCTGGCCTTCTCGCCGCCGGAAAGATTGTTTACCTGTTTGAAAACATCGTCGTTGCGGAAAAGGAAACTTCCAAGAATTTTGCGCAGCTCAGTTTCGCTGTAAAGGCGATAGCTGTCGTGGAGTTCTTCCAATACGGTAAGCTGGCTGTGGAGCAGCGCCTGCTCCTGGTCGTAATACGCCGGTACCACGTTCTGTCCATAGTGTACAAAGCCGGAATCAGGGATGAGCCGACCCATTATGATTCTCAATAGTGTTG
>CAYYHH010000167.1:0-4877 GCA_964471645.1 uncultured Oscillospiraceae bacterium | reverse complement strand
CCAGGCCTTCGCCGGGGATCAAAACAAACGTCACTGAAACAGCGCCCGGGGAGCTAAAACAGGCGGAACCGGACAGTACCGTGGAGCGGCGCGGGCCGGTGCCGGAAAGTGGCGCAGGACAGCACCGGACAGGATAATGTAAAAGAAGACCGATAGGAGAACCCTTGCAATGCGAGATAAAAAGGACATTAAGAACGATATATTACTGGGGAATACCGCTGTTGGGATCGAACTGGGTTCCACCCGAATTAAAACCGTGCTGCTGGATTCTGAGAATATACCGGTGGCCTCCGGAAACTATGACTGGGAAAACTGCCACATTGACGGCATTTGGACTTATGACCTCGATCATGTAATGGAAGGTGTGCGCAGCAGTTTCGGAAATATGGCGGAGGAGGCGGAAAACATATTCGGCGTTCCGTTGACCAGGACGGCTTCCATTGGGATCAGTGGTATGATGCATGGGTATTTGGCCTTTGATCAGGCAGGTAACCTGCTGGTTCCTTTTCGTACCTGGAGGAACAATATCACGGGGCAGGCTTCCGTAGAACTGACCGAACTGTTTCAATATCCTATTCCGCAAAGATGGAGCATAGCCCATCTTTATCAGGCCATCCTGAATGGGGAACCCCATGTATCCCAAGTTGATTATATAACGACACTGGCCGGTTACGTTCATTGGAAATTGACCGGCAAAAAGGTGCTGGGCATTGATGATGCTTCCGGCGTTTTTCCAATTGACTCAAAAACAAAAGGTTTCAACAGAACAATGATCACCCGATTCAACGAGGTTATCAAGGATAAGCAAATCCCATGGCAGCTTGAAACCCTTCTGCCCACTGTATTGGCTGCGGGGGAAGAAGCCGGAAAGATCACCGGGGACGGTGCGCGTCTTTTAGATCCTGCCGGTCGGTTGGCCTCGGGGATTCCCCTATGTCCGCCGGAAGGTGATGGGGGCACCGGAATGATAGCTACAAACAGCATTGCTCCGCGGACCGGAAATGTCTCGGCCGGAACTTCGGTTTTTGCAATGATCGTTCTGGAAAAAGAGCTTTCGCGGGTTTATCCCGAAATCGATATTATTACAACGCCCGAAGGCGAGCCGGTAGCCATGGTGCATTCCAATAATTGCACTTCCGATTATGACGCATGGATGTCATTGTTTGGGGAAATAGCCAATGCTTTGGGTGCGGAGGTGCCTAAGGCTGAGCTCTATGATGCATTGCTGCGAAAGGCCCTTGAGGGAGACCCGGATTGTGGGGGGCTGCTGGCTTACGGTTATGTATCGGGGGAGCATATCACACATTTTTCAGAAGGGCGGCCACTTTTTGCCCGGACACCTTCCTCCCGCTTTAACCTGGCCAACTTTATGCGTGTCAATCTGTTTACCGCTTTGGGCGCCTTGAAGATCGGAATGGATATTCTGAACCGGCGGGAAAATGTCGGCATCGATCAGATTACAGGCCATGGAGGATTCTTTAAAACCAAGGATGTAGGCCAAAAAATCATGGCAGCGGCCATGAACACTCCCGTATCAGTTCTGGAGACGGCCGGCGAAGGCGGTGCATATGGAATAGCCTTGCTCGCGTCTTACATGGTGCATAAGCAGAAAAACGAAACACTGCAAGCGTACTTACATAAGATTTTCGACAAAGAGGCAATTTCGACAATCGAGCCGGATCCCTCCGATGTTTTGGGATTCGAACAGTTTATCGAGCGCTATAAAAGCGGATTGCCTATAGAAAGCGCAGCGGTGGAATTCCTGAAATAGGGATAAGTTCCTGAGCATCTGAAAGTGGTGAAAATGTTTTGATTAAAGTTTTGGTTGCCGATGATGAATTATTGGTCAGGATCGGGTTGCGAACTACGATTGATTGGGAAAAGAACGGATTTACGATCGTAGGAGAAGCTAAGAACGGCAAGGAAGCTGTTGAGCTCTTTGAAAAATTCAATGCGGACATTCTTATTACGGATATAAGAATGCCGGTTATGGACGGGTTGGAAGTCATCCGCAAGATCAAAGAAAAAAAGAAAGATTTGAAGTCCATCATACTGACCCATTACGATGAATTTTCGTATGCGCAAAAGGCAATCAAGTTGGGAGCTTCGGAGTTTTTGCTCAAGAATAACCTGACATCGGAAAACCTTTTGATTATATTAAAGAAACTATCAGAAGAATTGAGGCCGACAGAAGCAAACAATATCACAAACCTTTCGGAAGCGGATTATTTGCAGTATGCTCTGGAAAAAGCTATCCTGACTACAATATCCAATATAGATTATGAGGGAGTTATCAATCAAACAGAATACAATCACTTTTATCCGCATTTCTTTATAGCCTATGGAAAGATCTACCTGAGTGATGATCAGAAGCTGGAAATCAATAAAAGCGATTTTTATAAAAATCTGTCCAATACCTTTTTCAACAAAGACAATATAATGCAGGCTATGATGCTGGTTGAGGATCAGCTGATCTATCTGTATAACATTGATTTTAAAACCAATAATCACAACAAAGAACAAAAGGATATCGTAAACATTCTGAAAAGAAATTTGAAACAGTTCTTTGATATCGATTTGTATTTCGGCATCAGCACTGTCGGAAATCATTTGATCAACATACCCCAGCTTGTCTCCGAAGGGAAAAAGGCGTGCGAGCAGTGTTTCTTCACTTCTGATAAGATCATGCTTTACAATGCGGATCTGGAATATATAAAGGAAGAAACCATAAAGATAAAACCCGACAGCATCAGAAAATATCTCAATCAGCCGGATGCAGATCTATCAAATCTCTTTATGTATATCGACGAGCGGTTCGACAGAGCTCATGAAACTAACAACAAAACAGTAGTAAGGAAGCTCTTCATCGATTTAATCAGTCTGGCCCAGATGATTCATCAGGAAAGATTTGATGATGTGGAAATAGTAAATGACGAGAAATTCAGATATATTTACTTTGACAAGCTGGCTGACTTCAATGCCATCAAGGAATACGTGAAGGATGTCTACGGATATATTTCAACAATAAACGAGGACAGAACATATTCATATTATATAAACAAAAGCATACAGTACATCAAAGAAAACTATCAAAACAACATAACTTTGGAAGAGGTGGCCGAGTATTCACAGGTGAGTAAAAGTTATTTGAGCCTTCTCTTCAAACAAGAAACAGGAATCAACTTTTCTGCATTCCTTACGAATCACAGAATTGAAAAATGTAAGGAGTTCATGAAAAAATCCCACTACAAAATTTACGAGATCGCGGAAAAGGTAGGGTTTGACAATCCCTATTACTTCAGCAAGGTCTTTAAGGAAAAGGTTGGGATGTCCTATAAAGAGTATCAAAAAAAGTATTGCAGCAATCCCAATCCGGAGTAAAAGGCACCCCATTATTTAGCAGGGAAACGTCTCCGCCGCCTTAGATGTTTATATCTGTGGACAACTTGAATATAACAGTTGTCCCTTCGTTTTTAATGCTCTTCACCGTCAGGCCCGATGAATCGCCACAATAAAACTTGATTCGCTCATCGACATTTTTAATACCGATCTCAAGATATTGTTTATTGCGGTACTTCATGTTGTTTAGATTCTGCTGTAATTCATCGTTCATTCCGACGCCATTATCCGCGACAACGATATATAGGAATCCTTCCTCCACGTATGCGGATATTTCTATCAGTCCGATATGTTCAATGTTTTCAAACCCGTGGAAAATAGAATTTTCAACGATAGGCTGCAGAATGAATTTCAAAGTCTTGTATTCCATTATTTCTTTTGGAATGTTATACACCACGTCGAACATATCGCCGTACTTGTATTTTTGTATGGTCACATAGCTTTTTACGCTTTCGATTTCTTCACTAAGGCTAACCAAGGTATCCTTTCTCGAGAAATTATATTTCAGTAAATTGATCATGGAAGAAACCATAGTGCTGACAATGGGGGCATTTTGCAGGGTTGCCATCCACCGGATAGAATCCAGAGTATTATATATGAAGTGAGGGTTTATCTGGGCTTGCAGGATTTGGAATTCCATCTCTGACTTTTGTTTCTCGTTTTCAACGGTTTTCGTTATCAGTTGATCGATTCGCTTGACCATTCTATTGAATGCCTTTGTCAGATCCCCGATCTCGTCTTTGTTTCTGACTATAACATTGACGGACAAATCACCTTTTTCTAATTCCTTTATACTGTTAGACAACCTGACTATGGGTTTTGTCAGACCGTATGAAAACATATAGGCTAAAAATGAAGTAAGCAGAAAGAATACCACAACAATCTTTACCATCTCGACCAAAAGCGCTCTGATCTTTGTAAGTATATTGTTAAGTGGATGAATGCTGATTATTTTCCAATTACTGTGCTTCACAGTGTCAGAGAATATAATGCTCTCCGCTCCAAAAACCGTGTCTGAGAATCTCAGCGTACTTCGTGCCAGTATCTCAGGATGCTTAAAAATAACTTCATCTAAATATGCATTAAAGGGAAAGGTGAATAAAGTTTCCCCCTTGGAATCGACAACCAACATTTTATTCTCCAGGGTAACGGAGGATATGTTGATCAATTCCCTGAGGAAATCATAATCGATCGAAAAAATCATGATACCGTAATTGATATTGAATCTGTAATCATAGATATGCTTGGTATAAGTCAAGGTTCGGGCTTTGTAGGAACTGTGATACTTATAAGTATAAGAGTCTTTATAGACCTGATCGGTGGAATTTTCATCGATCAGATCACTGAAGGAAAGAACCAGATCCTCTTCCTTTACCATGGAATCACTGCTGTAAACGATGCCGTTTTGACCGATTATATAAACACCCTTGAGATACCCGTGGGCGCTTACCGTATTTTCAAGTATGGTGTTGACATCG
>CAYYHH010000166.1:0-4897 GCA_964471645.1 uncultured Oscillospiraceae bacterium | reverse complement strand
GACTTTAAAACTGGTTTTACAAACTAGGTGGAATATAAAAACGGGCTTTGAAAAATTAAGCCGGAAAATAAAACGGCCTTTGAAAAACTGAGCCCGAAAATATAAACATGCTTTAAGAAACAGAGGTGAAATTTTGAAATCGTCTATTTTAAGCGTCGGGACCGAGCTGCTGTTCGGTCAAATTACTAATACCAACACTGTTTATTTATCACAACAACTCAACTTATTGGGAATCGATGTCCTTTCCCACCATACTGTGGGGGACAACTCAAACAGACTGGCACAAATCATTCGCCAGGCCTTCCTTGACTGCGATCTGATTATAACCACAGGGGGGTTAGGTCCTACCCAGGATGATCTGACAAAGGAGATAGCTTGTGATGTGTTGGGGGATAACCTTGTTCCCCACAAACCTTCAATGGAGAAATTGGAAGGATATTTTAAAAAATTAAATCGAACGATGACCGAGAATAATTGGAAACAAGGGTATTTCCCGTCCAGGGCCACAGTTTTTGCCAACGACATGGGAACCGCTCCGGGCTTTGCGCTTGAGAAGGACGGAAAAACCATCATATGCCTTCCGGGGCCGCCGCGGGAAATGAAATATGTCTTTGAAAAAGAAGTCAAGCCGTATCTGGAAACGGGCAGGGACAATGTAATATATTACCGCATGCTCCGTTTATTCGGTATTGGCGAGTCCATGCTGGAAACGAAGCTTCTTGATCTGATCGATGCACAGACAGATCCGACACTGGCCACCTATGCAAAAGAAGGGGAATGCAGTGTGCGCATCGCTTCTAAGCGTAAAACTATTGATGAAGCCAGGACAGCCGTGGCCGAAATGATAAAAAAGGTGGAGGATCGGGTCGGAGAATATATTTACAGCTATGATGATGAGGAGTTATATCAAGTCGTGGGGAAGAAGTTGATGGACAAGGGAATAAGTATTTCAAGTGCAGAATCTTGTACGGGAGGATTGTTTTCCCAGACGATTACCGAAATTCCGGGCATATCTTCGGTTTTTGACAGATCTTTGGTCACCTACAGCAACAGGTCAAAAATTGAGGAGCTTTCGGTTGATCCCGGCACGTTGGAGAAATATGGAGCCGTCAGCGAAAATACCGCCGTTGAAATGGCCGAAGGACTTAAAAAGGTCAGCGGAAGCAGACTGTGCGTTTCTGTCACGGGAATTGCAGGGCCCGGAGGAGCGACAGACGACAAACCCATGGGCCTTGTTTATATATGCGCAGTTCTGGATGATGAGATGGTATGTAAAAAATCAATGATGCGCAATGTCAGCCGCAGCTGGAACAGGAACTATGCAACCCTTCTGATGTTGGATGTGATCAATCGTATGCTGGATAAAAGAACACAACTGGAATAAATATATATTGACATTAATTACATTATATGGTAACTTAACGATAAGGCTATACACGTTTTGCAAAATTTTGTTTTAATACAGGCCGCATGTACATTGAGACTGCTGCATATTTTCGGGCGGGAGTGAACATTAACAATTAAATCGAACTGGCTTGACAAGTTGTACGATTTGGCTTGACAAGCTGTACGATGTGGGGGTATTATTGATAGTGAACATACGTTCGTATGATTGGAGGGTATTATGAGCAATAATCAAAGTGACAGAGATAAGGCTTTAGAAGCTGCAATGCTTCAGATTGAGAAACAATTTGGCAAAGGGGCGATAATGAAGCTGGGCAGCGAAGGATCCAAGCTCAATATCGAAAGCATATCTACGGGATCGATAAGCCTGGATATTGCAACGGGAATCGGAGGAATCCCCAGGGGCAGGGTCACTGAAATATTCGGTCCGGAATCCTCCGGCAAAACGACCATAGCATTGCACATTATTGCCGAAGCCCAAAAAAAAGGAGGCAAGGCCGCATTCATCGATGCGGAACACGCCCTTGATCCCGAATATGCGGGAAAGCTGGGAGTCGATATAGCGGAGCTTTTAGTTTCACAGCCGGACACCGGGGAGCAAGCCCTCGAGATCTGCGAAGTTCTTGTAAGAAGCGGTGCCGTAGATGTAGTTGTGATCGACTCTGTTGCCGCACTGGTGCCCAAAGCCGAGATTCAGGGGGATATGGGAGACAGCCACGTAGGACTCCAGGCGCGTCTGATGTCGCAGGCGCTCAGGAAGCTTACAGGTGCAATCAACAAATCTAACACCAGCGCTATTTTTATTAATCAGCTTCGCGAAAAAGTCGGAGTGATGTACGGCAGTCCCGAGGTGACCACGGGAGGCAGGGCACTGAAATTTTATTCAACGATGAGATTGGATGTCAGAAGGATTGAAAGCATAAAGACGGGGGATTCGATGATAGGGAACAGAACGAGAGTCAAAGTCGTTAAGAATAAAGTCGCCCCTCCTTTTAAACAGGCGGAATTTGATATAATGTACGGTACAGGTATTTCTAAAGAAGGCGATATGCTCGACTGCGCCGTCCAGGCAAAAATCGTCGACAAGGCCGGTGCCTGGTATAGTTTCAGAGGCGATCGGATTGGTCAGGGCAGGGAGAATGTTAAAAACTACCTGTCAGAGCATCAGGATATGCTGAATGAAATAGAGAATTTGCTGAAATCCGAGTACATACCCGAAAACATCAAAGCAGACGAAGACGGGGTAATAATCGATTAGATCGATATCTGTTTACTGTACGCAGCCAACAAGTAGCCAACAGTCTTCGGGCTTGGATAATATGCCTAAAAAAATAATCTTAGGCTTGACATAACAGGTTGAGATATGATAATATTTTCGTGTTTGTTAGCCGCTCAGAAAAGGCTTGAAATGTGCACATGCACTGCCTCGTATGGCGAGACTGGATAGAGGAGGTAAAAAATATGTATGCAGTAGTCGAGACCGGAGGAAAACAATACAAGGTTTCGGAAGGAGATACGCTTTGCGTTGAAAGGTTAGCCGCAGCGGAGGGCGAAAAAGTAGTATTGGACAAGGTACTTCTTTTCTCCGACGGGGAAAACGTAAAGGTTGGGACACCGTATATCGAAGGGGTCAAAGTGGAAGCTGAGGTAGTCGAAAACGGAAAAGGTGAGAAGATTGTCATCTTCAAATTTAAATCAAAAAAAGATTATAGAAAAAAACAAGGCCACAGACAGCCTTATTCCATGCTCAAGATTGAATCTATCGGCATGAATGCATAAAGGAGGTGTAGCAATATGGCATCCAAAAAAGGTGTAGGAAGCTCCAGGAACGGACGCGATAGCGAAGCTAAACGACTGGGAGTCAAAAGGGCAGATGGTCAGACAGTAAGCGCAGGGAGCATTTTGGTCAGACAAAGAGGCACAAAATTCCATCCGGGTAACAATGTCGGTATCGGCGGCGACGATACTTTATTCGCAAAGATTGAAGGCACTGTAAAATTCGAAAGAGCCGGAAAAACTAAAAAACAAGTAAGCGTGTATCCCAGAGAAGCATAAAAAAAGCCCCTAACAGGGGCTTTTTTGCTACAGGAGTAAATTATGTTTGTAGACAGAGCATCAATAACAATAAAATCGGGAAAGGGCGGCGACGGCAGCGTCTCCTTCCGAAGAGAACCATTTGTGCCTGACGGCGGGCCCGACGGCGGAAACGGAGGAAGAGGCGGGGACGTTATCATTATTGCGGAGAACAGCATCAAGACCCTGATGGATTTTCGCTATAAGAAAAAATATGAGGCAGCCGGCGGTGAAGACGGCAGGAAAAAGAATCAGTACGGTAAGAGCGGTGAAAACTGCATTATAAAGGTCCCTGTGGGAACTTTGATATTCGATGAAAAAACCGGCCTTCCGGTAAAGGATCTCGTCAGGCACGGAGATACTTATACAGCTGCCAGAGGCGGCAGGGGCGGCAAAGGCAATACGCAATTCAAAACATCGGTAAGACAGGCGCCTAACTTTGCCGAGGCCGGCGGTGCGGCCATAGAGAGGCGTTTGAAGCTGGAACTCAAGCTCATTGCCGACGTGGGTCTGGTAGGGTTCCCAAATGTAGGCAAATCCACCTTGTTGTCCGTGGTTACCGGGGCTACGCCCAAGATAGCCGACTATCATTTCACGACGTTGTCACCCAACCTGGGGGTTGTCCAATATGATGACAGCTCCTTCGTTATGGCGGATATTCCAGGACTTATCGAGGGTGCACACCAAGGGGTCGGTCTGGGTTTGGATTTTCTTAAACACATTGAACGTACAAGATTATTGATTCATATAGTAGATGTATCGGGCTCTGAGGGAAGAGATCCGATTGAAGATTTCGAAGCAATCAACAAGGAACTCCTGGCTTACAGCCCCAGGCTGGCCTCAAAACCGCAGATTGTGGCGGCGAACAAGACGGATATAGCCGATGATAGCCGACTGGAAGAATTCAAGGCTTATATCGAAGATAAGGGTCTTGCGGTTTTTCCCATCTCAGCACCGATACACAGAGGGGTTCCGCAACTGATCGCCTATGTTTTTAAGGAACTGGCGGCATTGCCACCAGAAGAAGAGCCGAACTATGAGTTTTATGATACAGAGGGGATACCTGAAAACGATGAATATCGTAAAATCAATTGTTCAACAGACGGAGATGTATTTGTCCTTTCCGGAATGCAGCTCGATAAAATTTTCCGTTCTACCAATTTTAACGATTACGGCTCCCTTCGTTACCTATACAAATACGTAGAAAACAGCGGCGCCATCGCAGAGTTGAAGGAAATGGGCTTGACCGACGGGGACACAATCCGCATAGAAAACTATGAATTTGAGTACATGGACGAATTCTCCGCTGAATGAACGCGGCAATCAAATATCGACTTTAATTAAATATCGACCTTAAAGGAGACCACCTTACCTATGTAATTGATATCTTCCATATCATCAAAGAAATAGGTATCGTGGG
>CAYYHH010000165.1:0-4928 GCA_964471645.1 uncultured Oscillospiraceae bacterium | reverse complement strand
TTCTAATCCGTTATCGTAGAAGAATCGGGACAGTTTGATGTAATCATTGCACTCGTTTATCTTAAACATTTTTATACCTCACAAAACGTAAAAATATAATGGACGTACCCGTGCCTGTATCTGTATTTATTTCTGATTATATCATATTTGAGAGATATTCAAATCATTAATGATATATCCCTCAGGATTATGCGATCTTATGCTGTCCCGGTTATAATCTGTGGTCGACCACAGACCCTCGGAGGTTTAGACGGAATATGGGCGGGGTAAACAAAAGATAGATGAATATATAATTTGAATAATGGAAATGTATTAATGACGGGGGTCAATGCTATGAGAAGAAAAGACAGGGAAATGGGCGGGGATTTCGGCCTGGCAGTAATAGACAAGGCGAGATACGGGATCGCATCTTTGATTGATGAAGGCGGTGCGCCATACGGGATACCGCTGTCAATTGTCAGGATTGAAAACTATTTGTATTTTCACTCGGCTGCGGACGGTAAAAAAGTTAAGATATTTGAAGGGAAACCCCTTGCCAGCGTAGCCTTTGTCGGCGAAACCAGGATCCCGGAAAACTTCTCAAAAGCAGAATTGGATGAAATGGTAAAGGATGGGACAAAGGCCGTTTCGCTGATCAGCAGCGTATTCACAACAGAATATGAGTCGGCAATTGTAAAGGGCAAGGTTGTATCGGTTGTGGAAAAAGCTGAAAAAGTAAAAGCCATGAGAGCAATTTGTCAAAAGTATACACCCGAAAAGATGGAGTACTTCGAGGCGGCTGTAAAGGCAGGATTGGGCAGAGCTAATGTATACAAGATCGAAATCGGGGAGATTACAGCAAAAAGAAAGAGATATGATGCCAAAGGCGAAGAGATGAAATGGGGAAGAATGGAATAGAAAGCGAGATGATATGTTTTGACGGAAGTTGAAAAAATAATAGAATTTCTTGAAACCGAAACATTAAGCATAGATTTTACTGCGGCGGGACTAAAGTATTTATCATTAAAACCCGGCAGGGGATCCACGTGCATGGATTTGAGATCTCCTTTTAATGGAGGGGAGAGGGGGTACATTGAAAAGCGCATCCTGGAGGAAACGCTTGCTTTTTTAAATACGGGCAGGCATCACATGCCATTGGATTTGACAGATTTCACCGATTTCCAGCAAGATGTTTTCAATGCTGTCGGACAAATAGAGCCGGGGGTGGTAGTGAACTACAAAGATATAGCGGAAATCTTAGGAAAGCCGGGTGCTGCCCAGGCGGTGGGGAGCGCGGTAGCAAAAAATCCGGTATCTTATTTTTTGCCGACCCATCGGGTGATACCACAAAAGGGCATTGGCATCTGCAGAAGCGGGGCCGGCCATTTAAGGGAAAAACTTTTAATACACGAAGGGCATGATATTACAAAATTGAGAGGGAACTACGTATGCACAAGAAATAAATGTTGCGAAGAATGATCGGCCTCAACCAAAATCCCGTTTTTTATGTTATACTGTTCTAATTATTATAATTTATATAATTAACTATAATTTTATTGATCCCCCGACTGCTTTTGGATCCCGATTGTATCGATTGGTTCAAAACGATTCCGGTTGATTGCGATTGGCATCGGTTGGCTCAAAATGATTCCGGCTGATCGCGATTGTATCGATCGGCTCAAAATGATCCCGGTCGGTCCCGATTGTGCGGGCAAAGATATAAAAACCAAGAGAAATAAGCATAGCATAGAATATCATTCGGGTTACAATAAAAGAATACAGAAAAGAGGCATTGTTTTTGTTTAATCCCTTTATATGGATAATGAGTTTGGGCCACCTTGTAGTAGATTTGGCTCAGGGGGTATTGCCGATAATAACACCCTTGCTGGCAGAAAGGCTGGATCTTAATTTTTTCCAGATCGGCCTTGTAGCATTAGTTTTTACTTTTAGTTCGGCTATAATCCAACCGGTTTTCGGGGTTTTGAGCGACAGCTATAATATGTCATGGCTGATGCCGCTGGGACTTATACTTTCGGGTCTGGGCCTGGCATTGACCGGAGTAGTCCCGTCTTATGGTCTGCTTCTGGCCGTCGTGTTTTTAAGCGGGATCGGAGTTGCCGGATACCATCCGGAAGGGTCGAAGCTTACACATTTAGTAAGCAATCGCGATAACGCGGGTGCGTCCATGTCGATTTTCTCAGTTGGAGGAAACCTGGGATATGGGTTAGGGCCTGTGTTGGCGGTTTTTTTGTTGAGCTTTAAAGGTATAGCGACAATCTATGGCGTTGTGATACCGGGATTGCTGTCATCCTTATTATTTTTGTACCTGATGCCTAAATTCAATGTAATTATGAAACGTATGCCGCATGCAGGTTCGAAAGACCCGGCGGAATCAGAACCATTGGTCGGATCGGAGGCGCCGGCAGAATCAGAAAAACCGGCGGCAGGAAAAAACCGCTGTGGTAAAGGGGGGCGAAAAATCACTCTGCTGTTCTTATTATTGTACATAATGGTCAGATCGTGGATACACGCAGGTTTGGTTTATTTCATGCCTTTTTATTTTCCGGAATTCAAAGGCATCGACAATCATGAATATCTGATCAGCATCCTGCTGATTGCGGGTGCGGTGGGTACTTTATTGGGCGGTCCCTTTGCTGATCGCTTTGGAGGGCGTAAAGGACTGCTGGTCTCAATGATTATTTCGATGGTGACAATTTATCCTTTCATATATTTGACCAACAGCTTTTTATCAATTTTTGCATTTGTTATCGGAGCAGCATTAATATCTACATTTTCAACAACCGTTGTTTTAGGGCAAAAATTAATGCCCGACAATGTGGGATTGGCCTCGGGTCTGATGCTGGGGTTTGCGGTTGGAATGGGCTCAGTAGGGGTCACCATTCTTGGGGCAATCGCAGATACATTGGGTTTATCGATGGTAATGAAGGTCATTTGTTCACTGCCGTTGGCAGGCATAGTACTGGCTCTGGCGCTGCCGGACGACAAGTTCGCGTTGAGACAGGCCGAAGTTCCAAAAAAATAGATGCCCCAAAATGATTACGGAGCACCTGTAAGGATGTCATTTAGCTGTCACTTGTTTCTTTATTTCATTTGGCTTTTACTTGTGTCTTTAAAATGTCATACCCCATCTTCGTAATGGCATTTTCGATTTGCTCTATTGACAGCTTCTCATCATCAAAGTCTAACTTTACCTTGCTTGAGTTGAACATTACATTTACTGTATCCTTTTCTACCCCATCCAAGGCTTTAACTGCTTTATCGATTTTTTGCATGCATGACGGACATGCCAATGTTTCTAATTGTAATGTAGCTTTTTGCATTTTCTTATCTCCTCGTTTAATATAATTTTATGGGCGATCTGATCAATTATGATTTACCCACTTGTTTCATATTTTACCCTATTATCAATCAATATTGTTGACAAATTCAGGTTCTTATTTCCTTAGCCTGTAACGAAGCAGTCTCATGCCATTCAATATTACCACCAATATGCTCATTTCATGAGCCAACATCCCTATGGACATATTCATCCATTCGCTGAGGAATACGCTGGCCAGAAGGATTATCACAACACCCACGGCGATTATAATATTTTGAAGCATGTTGTTGGCTGTTGCTTTTGTCAGTCCCAGGGCATGGGGGAGGCGGCTGAAATCCGAATTCATAAGGACCACATCAGATGTTTCAATAGCGACATCCGTACCGCTGCCCATAGCAATTCCTATATCAGCCAAGGCCAGTGACGGGCTGTCATTGACACCGTCTCCCACAAACGCTACGATTTGCTTTTCGGCCTGCAGCCCGGCAATATATGCGGATTTATCCTCGGGCAGCATATGCCCATGGGCTTCCGTCAATCCAAGTTCTCTTGCTACAAGATCCACGGTTCCCTGGTTGTCTCCTGAAAGCACAATAAGGTTTTTTACACCTAGCCTTTTTAACTTCTGAAGATCTTCTTTTACACCTGGACGAATCTGATCGCGAATTCCCATCAATACCTTCAACTTTCCATCAACCGAGGTCAGAACGATGGAGTTGCCGTTTTTTTCGAATAGCGATACATCATCGCGGGCTTTTTCACTCAAAGGAACACCTTCCTGCTCCATGAGGGCAACATTCCCTACAGCTACCCTGCATCCGTCAATCATGGCGACGATTCCACCGCCCTTAATGACATCAGTGCTTTCAACAGTGTACATTTTCGTGCTTCCGATATGCTCCACGATGGCTTTGGCTAAAGGATGATCTGATTCGTTTTCAACGCTTGCAAGGCAGCTCATCACTTTATCAACTTCGGCCGGATCGCCGGCATCGTCTGCATCGCCCACATAAAATTCGGTGTCGGCAACCTTGGGATTGCCTATCGTCAATGTGCCCGTTTTGTCAAATACCAAGGCATCGACTTTGCTGAAATAATGAATAACTTCGCTGCCTTTCAGAAGAACGCCGTGGCGTGCTCCGTTGCCGATTCCCGCAACATTTGAAACAGGGACCCCGATAACCAGCGCCCCCGGGCAACCTAAGACCAGTATTGTAATGGCCAGCTCAATATCTTTGGAAATCAGCCATACAATAAAGGCCAGGACAAGGACTGCAGGTGTGTAGTACTTTGAAAATCTATCGATAAAGCGCTCCGCTTCAGATTTGGAGTCCTGCGCTTCCTCAACCAACTCGATTATTTTGCCGAAAGTAGTATCTTCCCCCACACGGTCGGCAACTATTTGAATGGTTCCGTTCTCTAAAATCGTTCCGGCATATACCCCCGAGCCGGCCGTTTTGCCTACGGGAAGGGATTCTCCGGTGATGCTCGCTTCATTTATATAGCCTTCACCCGTTAAAACCGTACCGTCTACAGGGACCTTTGCGCCGGTTTTAACAAGCAGAACGTCGCCTACGTCAACTTCATCCACATCTACCTCTACAAATTC
>CAYYHH010000164.1:0-4945 GCA_964471645.1 uncultured Oscillospiraceae bacterium | reverse complement strand
TCCGCGACGAATACGAAGCTCATATTCGGGAAAAGCGCTGTCCGGCAGGGGCCTGCACCAAGCTGAAAAAGATTGAGATAGATGTGGAATTGTGCAAAGGCTGCAGCAAGTGTACCAAAGTCTGCCCTGTGAACGCCATAAGCGGAAAAATCAAGGAACCGTTTGTAATAGATCAGGGAAAATGCATTAAGTGTGGAGCATGTATACCGACCTGTCCCTTCCACGCTATTAAGGAGGTTTGAGAAAATGGAAAATCTAAATGTAGTGATAATTGACGGTATGCCCGTTGAAATAAATGACGAGAAAAACCTTCTTGAATTGATTCGAAAGGTCAACATCAAAATGCCAACTTTTTGTTACCATTCGGAGCTCTCGATTTATGGCGCGTGCCGAATGTGCGTGGTGGAAAATCAGTGGGGCGATATAGAGGCAGCCTGTTCAACCATACCTAAACCGGGAATGGACATTAAAACTAACACCGAAAGGCTTCGTAAATACCGCAGGAATATCCTGGAACTTTTGCTTGCCAATCACTGCCGCGATTGCACCACATGCAGCAATAACGGGAAATGCAAGCTTCAGGATTTGGCAATGCGCTTTGGTATAGATGATGTGAGGTTTCCCAACACTGCGGCGGAGCCAAAAATCGACGATTCTTCCGTATGCATTACAAGGGATGCCCACAAATGCATTCTCTGCGGTGACTGCGTAAGGATGTGCAACGAGGTTCAGAATGTGGGTGCCATAGATTTTGCCCATCGCGGTTCCAAAATGACTATAAGCTGTGCCTTTGAACGGCCCATAGCGGAGTCCCCCTGCGTCGGATGCGGGCAGTGCGCCGTCGCTTGTCCCACAGGTGCGATTGTCGTAAAGTATGATATTCAAAGGATCTGGAATGCCCTTGATGACAGAAACACAAAGGTAACGGCCCAGATTGCCCCTGCGGTAAGGGTTGCCATAGGGAAAGAACTTGGCATCCCCGAGGGCGAAAACTCAATGGGTAAAATTGTCGCAGCCCTTCATCGGATGGGATTCGACAGCGTATACGATACATCCACCGGGGCCGATCTGACCGTTTTGGAGGAATCCAACGAATTTATTAAATGCCTTCAGGAAGGTGAAAATGAAATGCCCCTGTTTTCTTCCTGCTGTCCCGCTTGGATCCAGTACTGCGAAATAAACTATCCTGAACTGCTTCCCAATGTCTCCACATGCCGGTCGCCGATGGAAATGTTTGCTTCGGTGATTCATGAGCAGCACAAGAACTCATCGAGAAAGCATTACCATGTGGCTGTTATGCCTTGTACCGCCAAAAAATTCGAGGCTGTTCGCGAGGAATTTGTTCTTGACGGGAAAAATCCCGTCGACGCCGTTATAACCACTCAGGAGCTCATCCAGATGATCAAGGAGTCGGGAATCATATTTTCCGAAATCGAGCCGGAGGCCGTCGACATGCCTTTCGGTACCTCAACGGGCGCGGGAGTCATATTCGGCGTAACAGGCGGCGTCACCGAGGCAGTTTTGCGCCGTGTTTCATCGGACAAATCTAAAGCCGCTTTGACCGCTATATCCTACCGGGGAATCCGAGGTATGGAGGGGATCAAAGAAGCGGTTGTTACGTATGGAAACCGCAACCTGAAAATAGCCATCGTCAGCGGGCTGGGGAACACCAGCAGGCTCATCGAGCGAATCAAAGCAGGTGTACATTACGATTTCGTAGAAGTTATGGCTTGTCCCGGAGGATGCATCAGCGGCGCCGGTCAGCCCTTCGTAGCACCCGATTTGAAAAAAGAGCGGGGTGACGGTCTCTATATTGCCGACAAGTTATGCAGCACCAAAAGGAGCGAAGAGAACACCTTGGTCCTTGATATGTACAACGACGTTCTGAAAAACCGCGTCCATGAGCTGTTGCATGTGGATTATGTAAAGAAAGGTGAGTGACATGACGGAAATCAGTGTCTGCATCGGTTCATCCTGCCATCTAAGAGGCTCTTATAACATCGTTCAGGCCTTCCAGCAATTGATAGAAGAGAACCGCCTTCACGACAAAATACATTTAAAAGGAAGCTTTTGCATGAAAGAATGCGATCAAGCCGGAGTAAACATTAATCTCAACGGGGAGATATTTAATATCTCCCCCGAGTCGGCCTTTGACTTTTTTAACGAGAAAATATTAACTTCTATTTAGCACAGGGGGACGGTTCTTTTGTGTTGTACCTTTTGTGCCGGCTGTCACTTATCGTTGGTAATGTCACCGTTCCCGGTTACCGGTATAGCCTCCCCTGAATAATAAGGGTCAGGCTTTACAATTGCTGTAATGACATCCTTGGCCCTGGCGAGAATTTCCCTGACTTCCCGCTTACTTTGTCCTGCATATGATCTGGGATTCGATGCTACTCCATAAGCTTCTAACCCTAACGACTCGGCGATGTACAACGCACGATGCAGATGATATTTCTGCGTTACCACGATTACCTTTTCTGCCTGGAAAATATCCCCGGCCCGATAAATGCTGTTGTAAGTATCGAATCCCGCATGATCCATAAATATATGTTCGGACGGCACCCCTTTGTCTACGGCAAACTGTTTCATGATATTGACTTCGTCGTATTCCTCTCTTCCGTGATCCCCGCTGACAAGGATCCTGTCCGAAACACCCATATCATACAGTTGTATCCCCTGCAGCAGCCTGTCCTCAAGCATCGGGCTTGGCCTGTCGCCCCATACCCCCGCACCCAAAATCAGTATGCAGTCGCCTCCTATTGCTGCGGCCTCTGCTTCCGTGATGATTTTGTCCTTTGTAGATTCCACCACGTATATATTGATCGATACCAATACCACTACTGCCAAAATCATCATGCCTGATATGGCAGAGACGATTTTCTTCTTAGTAAATCTGTTTCTTATTGTCATTTGTTCCACATTGCTTTCTGTCGTTGTGTTTCAACAATACCAATAATATATCACCAATAGATATAAAACAACTTTAGTTAAAGCTAAAAATCATGAAATATGTTAAAGTATTGTATATTAAAGTTATCAAATCAAAGTTGCCCTTGGCAAGGGGTACACTTCAAAGTTTTAAAAGGAAAACAACAGATGGATCTAATCGCCAATAAATCATTTGTGTCCATAATTGCATTTGGTGACCGGTTTATACAAGCAATAAAACAGGCCGGTGCTTTGTTTTCTGATTTCATAAATTCCGTTGTCTCATTTACAGACTTCATAAAATCCTCGGCCTTATTTTCAGGCTTAGTAAATCCGCCCCAGCTTTTCACTTCCTGTGCGAGATGGGTGTTTCCGTTTCTGGCGGTTGCAATATTTTGCCGCTGCATACTGCCTTTGCTCCACGATGATGGTTATGACAGAGTTTGGGGGTTTTTGGATATACCCAACGGTGACAACCTGCCGATTAAACATTGGGAAAACTCTATAGGAAGAAGCAGGCTTTCAGATATTTTTATCAACCTGCCCTTCATTTCCCGAAGCCACGCTGTACTCACCCACGATGGGCGATACTGGTATCTTACGGATTTAGGCTCAAAAGGCGGTGTTGAAATCAATGGTGAAAAGATAGACGGAACTGCTGAGGTGCAATACGGCGATACCATCTCCCTTGCAGGACTGGAGTTCTTCCTCCTTCCCGCCGAGGTCCAACAAAAAAGCTTGCCTCCCCAGGGATATTTAAAATGGCTCTCAAGGCTGGAATCAAAATTCATTTTTGATTCTGGGAAGACATTGCGTCTCATTATCATTTTTCAACTGCTCGGTGCTGTACAGCTTTCACTGTCCCTTGGAAAAGATCCGGCACTTTTATCTGCCCTGTTGGGCGCATTCGGGCTTTTCCTCGTTTCAGAAGTTTTATTATACGCATTTTTAACTAGGATCAGCAAGAAGCATATTGAACTGGAACTGTTGGCATTTTTCCTCTGCGGTATAAACCTCTTCATTGTCTCCGCAGTGTCTCCTGCCCTGCTTTACAAACAGCTTTTGGCTATGCTTATAGGTGTATTTGCCTACTTTTCCATCAGCCTTATCATTAGAAAGCCTTCTTGGGCCAGGACCTTTAAACATATCCTTGTGGGTGGAGCGATAATTCTGATGCTTCTAAACCTGGTCCTGGGAGAGACTCGCTTTGGGGCAAAGAATTGGATCAACCTGGGCTTAATTACCTTTCAGCCCATGGAGTTTGTGAAAATCGCCTTCGTAATGGCAGGAACCGCAACCCTTGACAGGTTGCTGACTTCCCGTAACCTGTCTGCATTTATCGGCTTCTCGGGAATATGTATACTTGCCCTGGTGCTCATGAGAGATTTGGGAACGGCTTTGGTCTTTTTCTTCGCTTTCATCGTCATAGCGTTCATGCGTTCCGGTGACTTCAGAACCATTGCTTTAATAACTTCGGGTGCTGCCATCGCCGCCTTCAGCGTAATTTCCCTGATGCCTTATATCGCTGCCCGCTTTAAGGCTTGGGGTCACGTGTGGGAATACGCCGACACTATAGGCTACCAGCAGACCCGTACCATGATAGCTGCCGCCAGCGGTGGCCTCTTAGGCGTTGGCGGAGGAAACGGTAAGCTGATAAAAATCGGGGCCGCTGATACGGATTTGGTTTTTGGTGTTCTCTGCGAAGAATGGGGCCTTATAATCGCCCTTACGGTAATACTGTCTATCGTTTTCTTCGCGATGTTGTCCGTGTTTCTGACCAGGCATAGCAGGTCCTCTTTATACTCTATCGCCGCCTGCGGCGCCACCGCCTTTTTCCTGATTCAGACCGCCTTAAATATCTTCGGATCACTGGACATTTTGCCGCTTACCGGTGTAACTCTTCCCTTTGTATCAAACGGCGGATCATCAATGATCGCATCTTGGGCCCTTTTAGCCTTTGTTAAAGCCGCAGATGAGCGCACCCCCGGAGCGGAAAAGCTGCATTATTATTGCA
>CAYYHH010000163.1:0-4976 GCA_964471645.1 uncultured Oscillospiraceae bacterium | reverse complement strand
CGTTACCCGGTGAAGGATCCGGCGAAGTTACAAAGGAATCAATAAACAGTGTCCTAAAGGATATGGAAAAAGGCAAGAAGGATAGCTTGACTGTTAACCTGGATTTTGGCGCAGTGAAGTTTGATAAAGATGCTTTAACAAGCGTAGCGGACCAGATGAAAGGCGACACACTGGAGATTATTATAGAATCCGTCGCAGGCAAAAATCTAAACTCCCAACAAACAAAAGCTGTTGAGGGCAGGCCGGTCTACGACATCAGAATTGTAAGCGGTAAAAAAGAAATTACTAAATTTGACGGTAAGCTCACTATATCGATTCCTTACAAATTGAAAGAAGGCGAAAAAGCATCGGGCATTGTGGTTTATTATCTGAACGATGCCGGCGAATTAATTCCGATGGAAGGGTATTACGACGCAGTTACCGGTAATGCTGTTTTCACAGTAAATCATTTATCATATTACGTTATCGGTTATGATGAGGCGCTGGTAAAATGGCCCTTCACAGATGTGGCGGAGGATGATAGTATTAACTGGTTCTATACACCGGTGAAATATGTTTATGAAAAGGGAATTTTCAGCGGCACAGGCTCGGCTGCATTTTCACCCAATAGCCCGTTAACCCGATCAATGCTGGCCTCGGTGCTGGCAAGGCTGAGCAAAGCGGATTTAACCAATTATAAGGAAGCACCCTTTGGGGATGTTGACATGAACAGCTGGTATGGACCTTCCGTAGCCTGGGCGAAGGAAGTAGGAATAATCAGCGGCTATAAGAATCCTGACGGAAGCTATTCCTTTAAACCTGATGCAAATGTCAGCAGGCAGGATATAGCTGTAATGGTTAACAACTACAACAAACTTGTGGCCAAGAAGACCTATGAACAAAAAGCCGCAGTTACATTTACAGATAACAATGATATCGCAGAATATGCCAAAGATGCTGTAACGGCAATGCAGCAGTCAGGTATTATAAACGGCATGAAAAATCCGGACGGAAGTTTCCGCTTCATGCCACTGGGGAATGCTACCAGGGCCGAGGCTGCAACCATGATTTACAATATGTTGACCCTGCAATAAATCAGGCCCATGCCGGACGGTGTTTTAGATCAATAAAAAAATTATATAAGCGCACTGCGGTTGCACAAAGCTGCAGTGCATTCCATTTGATAGGTTTAGGGAGCAAAAGGATAAGGGTCGGTTTTGAGAGATACATTTTCCACATATCATCCAATAGTCAACTTCGTGTTTTTCTGTGCTGTAGTAGGTTTCAGCATGGTGTTTTTGCATCCTGTGTTTTTGACCCTATCCATGAGCGGAGCTTTTGTGTATGCTTTTAGCCTGAACGGTAAAAGAACCTTGAAATTTATTTTAATATTCATAATTCCCATGATGCTGATTGCAGGAGCGGTTAACCCCTTGTTCAATCATAGAGGGATGACAATCCTCACATACATGGGAGATAATCCGCTGACTTTGGAGTCGATACTTTACGGGGTTGCGATTGCGGTAATGTTCGGCTCTGTAATTCTTTGGTTTTCCTGCGTGAATGTTGTTATGACTTCAGATAAAATAATGTATCTCTTAGGACGGTTGCTACCTTCCATGTCTATGATTTTCGCTATGGTCCTGCGTTTTGTTCCAAAATTCAAGGATCAGATCCGGCTGATTTCAAACAGTCAAAAGTGCATCGGGCGTGATGTAACTGACGGAACTTTGGCGGAGAAAGCAAAACATGGAATTAAAATTGTTTCGGTTATGATCAGCTGGGCTTTGGAAAATGCAATCGATACTGCAGATTCCATGCGTTCAAGGGGTTACGGCCTGCCCGGGCGCAGCAGCTTTGCCATCTACCGTTTCGATAATCGGGACAGAGGGGCTTTAATATGCGCTATGGTACTGATAGGAATTACGGTGTTTGGGGGAATTGCAGGCGAAAACAATATTCAATACTTTCCTTTTATAAAGGTAGGGGAAGTAACCACTTTTAGCATATTAATATACGCGGGCTACGCATTGCTATGCTTTCTGCCTGCAATCATAAATATCCGGGAGGCCATTATTTGGAAACGTTTACGATCAAAAATTTAAATTTTATATATCCCGGCAGAACACAGCCTGCGTTATCCAACATCAATTTAAAGGTTGAGTACGGTGAGTTTATAGTTGTCTGCGGGCAGACAGGATGTGGAAAAAGCACCCTGCTCAGGAACTTAAAGACCCAATTGGCACCCCATGGTGAAAGAACTGGTGAAATTCTTTTCTACGGACGGCCCATTGAGACGATAGGCGATCGGGAACTGGCATCTCGGATAGGATACGTCTTGCAAAATCCGGACAGCCAGATTGTAACCGATAAAGTGTGGCACGAGTTGGCGTTCGGCTTGGAAAGCTTAGGTTACGATACAAAAGTTATAAGGCTTCGAGTAGCGGAAATGGCTAATTTCTTCGGCATTCAAAGCTGGTTCATGCGAAACGTTTCACAGCTTTCGGGAGGGCAAAAGCAGACGCTGAATCTGGCATCGGTAATGGCCATGCAGCCCGATGTATTGATATTGGATGAACCGACCGCTCAGCTGGACCCTATAGCCGCTACGGATTTCCTGGAGACAGTTAAAAAAATCAACCGCGAAATCGGGACTACAATAATAATGATAGAACACAGGCTGGAAGATGTATTTCCAATGGCCGACAGAGTAGTCATAATGGATAAAGGTGAGATTTTAATCGAGGGCGCTCCCAAAATGGCGGGCAAAGCACTGGCTAAAACAAATCATCCAATGCTTTTAGCAATGCCGGCGCCTATGCAGATTTATGAAAACCTTGCTAAAGAGACTGATTTAGCGAATCATAGATTATTTCAGGAGAATGACGGAAACAACACGCCTATTACAGTTCGTGCCGGAAGGACGTGGTTGACCGACGCCTTTGCTGAAAGGGATCTGACAAGTATTCGGGTTACCGACGATGCAGAATCCAAGTCGCAGGAGGAGACAGTCATACGGCTGAAAGATGTTTGGTTTCGTTACAGCAAGGATGATGTTGATGTAATCAAGGGATTGACGATGCAGGTATCCAAAGGTCAGATTTATTGTATTGTAGGCGGGAACGGGACAGGCAAAACTACAGCGCTTTCCGTGATCGGAGGCATCAATAAACCTTACCGGGGAAAAGTCACTGTCAACGGTGAGAATCTTTCAAAGCAAACAAAAAGGCGAATCGCAGATAATTTGGCCATACTGCCGCAAAATCCGCAAACTCTCTTTGTAGAAAAAACTGTTGCACTGGATCTGATGGAGGCGCTGGACAGCAAGAAAGGGATGGAGCTTTCGATAAAGGATAAAAAAGTTAAGGAAATTGCGGAACTGATAGAGATAAGCCATCTGCTTGAATCGCATCCCTATGATCTTTCGGGCGGCGAACAGCAGAGAGTTGCCCTGGCAAAGGTCCTGCTGACCGAACCGGAAATACTATTGCTGGACGAGCCTACAAAGGGAATCGACAATCATTTTAAGCAGAGATTGGCAGAAGTGCTAAAAAGATTGAGCGACAGAGGGGTTACTATAATAATGGTATCTCACGATGTTGAATTCTGTGGAAAATATGGGGATATCTGCGCAATGTTTTTTGACGGTAATATTGTTACAACTAATACACCTAAAAACTTTTTCTCGGGAAACAGCTTTTACACTACGGCGGCAAACCGCATGTCCCGACATATATTTGAAAATGCCGTAACCGTTGAGGATGTAATTACACTATGTAAAAATAATTTATGCTGATCTAAAGTAAATCATAGACAGATATGATTGGATGTTCGGTTGATAAATTGGCATTTCCCATTATAAACTAAAAGGGGCAATCGATGTGGCCGCCAATTTAAACTATAAATAGGAATCAGGCTTGTGCATATTTTTTTTGAATGATTGAACAAATTGGATTGAGGATTAATGAAGATATGAAATACAGGGGAATAATTACGTCATTATTATTTTTGATATTGGTTCCGGCCACTGTTTTGGGCGGGGTGTTATTGTTAGACGACAGAAAATACTACTTTATCAGCTTGCTGCTAGTTATATATACGATGATACCTTTCTTTTTAAGCTTTGAGGGAAGAAAACCCAAGGCGAGAGAAATCATAGTAATAGCAGTTTTAACGGCGATTGCCGTGGCGGGCAGGGCAGCCTTCTTCATGATACCGCAGTTTAAACCCGTCATAGCATTGATAATAATCGCAGGTGTATGTTTCGGCGGGGAAACCGGCTTTCTGGTAGGCTCTATGACTGCCCTTATATCCAATTTCTTCTTTGGCATGGGACCGTTTACCCCCTGGCAGATGTTTTGCCTGGGATTGATAGGCTATTTATCCGGGGTATTAGTGCAAAAAGGCCTTCTGAAAAAGACCCGGACTCATCTTTGCATCTTCGGAGGACTTTCTACGTTTATAATATATGGCGGTATAATGGATTTAAGCTCTGTTTTAGCTTGGGCAGGAAGCATTACAAAAGAATTGGTAATTGTCACATATTCTGCCGGTCTCGTTTTTAACCTGATGCACTCGGCGTCCACTATTATTTTCTTATTTTTACTTGCAAAACCGATGATGGATAAACTGGACAGGATCAAAATCAAGTATGGCCTTATCTCTTAATAGGCTTTTGATGTATCAATCATATTATATTATACGTTAATATAAACTCTCGGTACCCGTTTTCCGATCCTGCAAACGATTTCATAATTGATAGTGCCGGTCTTTTCTGCTACCTCATCGGCTAAAATGGTTTTGTCTCCTTGGGATCCGATCAAAACTGCTTCATCATACTTTTTGACGCCGGGAATATCTGTAACATCCACCATGCATTGATCCATGCAAATATTGCCTACTACCGGGGCAAACCGGCCGTTGATCAACACTCTTCCTTTCCCCGAAAGCAGTCGGGGATAACCATCGGCATAGCCTAAAGGCAGGGTGGCAATAAT
>CAYYHH010000162.1:0-4981 GCA_964471645.1 uncultured Oscillospiraceae bacterium | reverse complement strand
ATTCTACAGAAACAAAATGCAGCAGCTTGGATTAGAACCGGGTGACATCCGGTCCATCGATGATTTGACAAAGCTGCCCTTTACAACGAAGCAAGATCTTCGCGAGAATTATCCTTTTGGACTTTTTGCAGTTCCGAAAAGCCAGGTGGTGAGAGTGCATGCATCAACCGGAACCACAGGTAAACCAACGGTTGTTGCCTATAGCAGAAAAGATGTAGAAATTTTTTCCGAGGTAGTTACCAGGGCGCTGGTTTCTGCCGGTGTCACAACAGATGACGTTATACAGATCGCCTTCGGGTATGGGCTGTTTACGGGAGGGCTGGGTCTTCACTACGGGGCTGAGAACCTTGGAGCCACAGTAGTGCCAATATCCGGGGGGAACACCGCAAAGCAGGTACAGATCCTTAAAGATTTTGGCAGTACTGTATTGGCATGTACGCCATCTTATGCCGCATATCTTTTGGAGGCGCTGCAGGATGCAGGTATCGATGCAGGCGGACTTCCTTTGAGGGTGGGGATATTCGGCGCGGAACCTTGGACTCCCGCTTTGAAGAACAAGATAGAAGAAGGCTTGAAAATCAGGGCATTTGACATCTACGGCCTCAGTGAAATCATAGGGCCGGGCGTTTCTGTAGGATGCGAAGCGGGAGAAGGGCTTCATGTTTCCGAAGATCATTTTGTACCTGAAATAATCGATCCATCTACCTTGGATCCGATGCAGGAGGGTGAGACCGGGGAATTGGTGTTTACAACGATTACAAAGGAGGCAATGCCGCTGCTCCGCTATCGGACCCGAGATCTTTCTTCCTTAAATTATACGCCTTGTCAATGTGGCAGGACCAACGTGCGCATGTCAAAAATATACGGAAGGTCGGATGACATGCTGATAATTAGAGGTGTCAATATTTTCCCAACACAAGTTGAAAGTATTTTACTGGAAATACCTGAGGCCAAGCCCCATTATCTCTTGGTTGTAGACCGGCAGGGCACACTGGATACTTTGGAGGTTCAGGTGGAAATAGATGATTCGTATTTTTCCGACGAGCTGGTTGAATTATCGAAAATCAATAAGAAAATCAAACATAAAATAGAGAGTGTTTTGGGAATTAGTGTTATACTTAAATTAGTGGAAAGTAAAACCATAGCCAGAAGTGAAGGGAAAGCGAAGCGCGTAATAGACAAACGCAGCTTTTAACTGTTCTTAAGTCAGACAGTATGATTTTCCGCTGTTTAATATGGATCCGTGCTGAAAGTGAAGAAAGGTAGGGAAAAGATGATCAAACAGCTCTCTGTATTTGTGCAAAATGAACCTGGCAGGATGGTTAAGATCACCGAAATCCTGCAAGAGGCCCAAATCAACATTTCTGCATTGTCCTTGGCGGAGACCGAGGAGTATGGGATTCTGCGAATGATTGTAAGCGATATCGATAAAGCGGCGGGTGTGCTTAAGGATAGCGGCTATAAGGTCAAGGTCATAGATGTGATCTGCCTCATCACTCCCGACGTGCCCGGGGCGCTTAATGAAAAGTTGAGATTGCTTGCGGCCGAAGGGATAGATGTTATTTACATGTATGGATACTCAAGCGACGGGAAAGCGCGTCTGATCCTCAAAACCAGTGATCCAAGACGAGCCTCTGAATTGCTCAAATGATACCGAAGACAAATCATCAGGAATTGGACAGATCCGGTGAAATCAGAAGTGACAAATAATGCAGCCGATTTCACCGGATTCCGATTTTTAATCGATTGCTTCGAGCAAACCTTTAAAATCGATTAACTCCTGTTTTGTTAATGTAATGCCTCTGCCCATTTTATGATGACCCTCATCCCAACTTCTGACATCGTACTTTACGGCGCCGCCATTCCAAGCTACTCTGTTCAATTCCTTAGTCCACCCTTTGACATCCTTTCCAAAAACACCGATATGTTCTACCAACTCAAAGGTCACTTCTCTTTCTTCAGCCATTAAATTACCTCCTGTATTAATATGGTAAATACTTACACTATTATAATAATATGGATATTGACTATTGTCAACCACTAGTTTTAATTTTTTTTATTAGGGCTTGCTGAACAACTCGAAAACCCTTTATTCGCAAAGATTACGGTCGTTTTCGAGTTTAGAAAGTGCAAGCTTTTTACAGTTTGGCATCATATATCAACAGTCCGTTTTGGCACAGGGGGCATAGGGTGACAATAGCTGTCGTGTTATTGCCAACAGTCCGTTTTGGCACAGTGTACCAATAGCTGTCGTGTTACTGCTCACACACATAATTAAACATAATTAAAAATGAGCGGAAGGAGCAGAATTTCAATTAATTTAAGAATTCGGCACTAAAATCATGATTCCAGAGCAATATTTCAAGTAATTTAAACCAATCTGGTAATTATTTGAAAAATACTTTGAACTACTTGATTTTTTGTTCTGAGAATGACTTTTGAGTCGATAATTTTAAAATTAGTTGAAATATTGCACCAAAAACATCGAATTACTAGCCGCCTCGTGCCTAAGGGTCTACCGGACCCCTGCGGCTGATACCAACAGTTTTTACCGCCCGGCATTGCTCAATAGTTGACAGGAAGGATCCTCAGACATCAACAAACTCTGGCCGGCACACTGGTTCCGCATTGTTCAATAGTTGACAGGAGGGGCAAAAAACACTATAATCGGCCGGCACACTGGTTACGCATTGTTCAATAGTTGACAGGAGGGGTAAAAAACACTATAATTGTATACAAGAATACAATAAGGCTGATTATTATGCCGGATTGTTGGCGAAATACGGCAGCACGGCGGCGGACAGCCAGGCGACAGGCAGTCGGACAGCCAGGCGGCAGGCAGTCGGACAGCCAGGCGGCAGGCGGACAAGCAGGAGGACATGCAGGCAGGCGGGCAGGCGGACAGGTGGACAGCCAGGCGGACAGGCAGTCGGACAGGCGGACAGGCGGACAGCCAGAGGTGGTGCCGGGCCGGATCAACTCAGGCAGAAATATCGGCAACAGGCGATTCAAACGGAAAGGAAAAAGCATGAAGGGAACAATTACACACAAGATTTTGAAAGAACATTTGATCAGCGGAGAGTTGGAGCCGGGACGGGAAATAACTATCCGGATAGATCAGACTTTGACTCAGGATTCAACGGGCACTATGGTTTACTTACAGCTGGAAGCGATGGATGTAGATCAAATCAAAACGGAGCTATCCGTTGCATATATAGATCATAACACCCTGCAAACGGGATTTGAAAATGCAGACGATCACGCCTTTATTGAAAGTGTTGCAAAGCGTCATGGGGTACTGTTTTCAAAGCCGGGAAACGGAATCTGCCACCAGCTGCATCTGGAGAATTACGGCATTCCGGGGAAAACCTTATTGGGATCCGACAGCCATACACCGACCGGAGGGGGGCTCGGAATGATCGCCATAGGGGCAGGCGGCCTCGATGTGGCGGTGGCCATGGCACAGGGAAGCTATACATTGCAAGTGCCGCGCGTCATAGGGGTCAAGCTTACCGGCAGGCTTAAATCGTGGGTATCGGCAAAAGATGTAATACTGCATGTTCTTAAAATACTTACCGTAAAAGGTGGGGTAGGGAAGGTAGTCGAGTACTTTGGCGAAGGCGTCGCTTCCCTGTCGGTCACAGACAGGGCAACGATAACAAACATGGGCGCGGAATTGGGAGCAACTACTTCGATTTTCCCCAGTGATGAAAATACAAAAGCATATTTAGAGTCTCAAGGCAGGGCGGAAGACTACCGGCCACTATCTGCCGATAAAGATGCGGAATACGATCAGTTTCTTGAGATTAACCTATCGGAATTAGGCCCCTTGGCGGCGATGCCGCATAGCCCTGACAACGTGGAAGCTGTTGAAAAGATAGGCCCTATCGAAATCCATCAAGTAGCTATCGGCAGCTGTACAAACTCTTCATATTCTGACCTCATGAAGGTGGCAGAAATACTAAAGGGGAGAAAGGTAAATGAGAACGTCAGCCTGGTCATATCACCGGGTTCAAGCAAAATCCTTTCTAAGCTGGCGGAAAACGGAGCGTTGGCCGACATGATAAACGCCGGGGCAAGAGTTATCGAATGTGCCTGCGGGCCATGCATAGGCATGGGTCAGTCTCCAAGATCCGGCGGTGTATCTCTCAGGACATTTAATAGGAATTTTAAAGGCAGAAGCGGAACGGCCGATGCCCGGGTTTACCTGGTCAGCCCTGAAACTGCTGCGATTTCCGCAATAGAGGGCGTTTTGACCGACGGAAGAAAAACGGGATACGATCTGCCTAAAATAATGGATACGGATTTTGAGAAAAATGATAATTATATCGTATATCCTAAGGATAGCAATAAACAAAACACACCTTTGGAGATGGGGCCGAATATCAAGCCCTTCCCTTTGAATAAACCCATGGAAGACAGGATTGAAGGCAGTGTTGTTTTGGTGGGTGAAGACAATATCACTACCGACGATATAATGCCTTCCAACGCCAAGTTACTTCCCTACAGGTCCAACATCCCGCATTTGTCCAACTATTGCTTTTCAACGATAGACGAAGGCTTTTCATCTCGTTGTCAAATTGCCGAAAACGGAATAATAATAGCCGGTGCCAATTATGGGCAGGGAAGCAGCAGGGAGCATGCTGCCCTGGCGCCACTATATCTGGGGATCAGGTTTGTCATCGCTAAATCCTTTGCAAGGATACATCGCTCAAACTTAATCAATAGCGGGATCCTGCCCTTGGTTTTCGAAAATCCTGATGATTATGATGATTTTGAGCTTGGTCAGATGTTGAGCATTGAGAATGCAAAGGCGGAAACCACGAACCATAAAATAATTGTCAAGAACATGGAAACGGGCAAGAAATACGAGACTATCGGTAATTTTACTGCCGAAGAGCAGGCAATGCTTTTAGCCGGCGGAAAAATAAACATGATACGTAAGTCGGCGGAAAAATAAACGTGATACGCAAGCATAGTA
>CAYYHH010000161.1:2276-4982 GCA_964471645.1 uncultured Oscillospiraceae bacterium | reverse complement strand
ACAGGGCCGATCTGCCCTTTGCGGTAGGCCGTGTTGTAGCGGCGGCAGTAGGCGTCCTTGCCCAGCAGGGCCTCCACGGCCAGCACCGCCGCCTTTGCGTCGCGGCTGGTGGGATCGAGGATGGCGGAATCCATATTAACTCGCAGAAATGTACCGGTTGCGGGCTTTGCACCTTCCTCTGCGAGCCGAAAAAACTGTATCTGAAATGGTGATCAACTATCGGCAGGCTTTTGCACTTTTCATGAAATTAACAAAATTTGTGCAGAATTTCAGCTAATATGTGAATGCAAGCTGTGATTCGCCCAATTCTGCACATTCGGTCGTCAAGAACCTAATACGCAACCCGGTTTGGGTGTCAACCTAATACGCAACCCGGTTTGGGTGTCAAGAACCTAATACGCAACCCAGATTTGGCGACAATAGCATAATAGGCGACCCGTAGTTGTGGCTAAAATTTCAACGGCTCCAGGCAAAACTAGTTATTTCAATTTTCTATTATTTCGAGCAATAGGCTTGCATATTGTCGAAGAGGTGGTACAATGTAACTACCATGTAACTGGTTACAACACTATCGGATATAGATTGGTATCCGTTAAGATGTTAAGCAATCCGTAGTAAAGGAAGGAGTGAGATGCGTTGAGTAAGGTAGATAAGAGGAAGTACACCGACGAGGCAGATTATGGCTACAATCTCAGAACAGCAAGAGAAGAAGCGATGAGGTGCCTCCTGTGTATTGACGCCCCTTGCAGCAAAGGCTGTCCGGCTGGAACAGACCCGGGTAGTTTCATCCGTTCGATTCGATTCAACAACATCAAGGGAGCGGCGGAGACGATTAGAAAAAACAATGTTCTTGGCGGCTCGTGCGCAATGGTTTGCCCCTATGACAGGCTCTGCGAGGAAGAATGCAGCAGGTGCGGCATTGACAAGCCAATACAGATCGGCAGACTTCAAAGGTTCGCAATAGAGCAGGAAAAAGCATTCAAAATGAAAACATTGAAGGCACCGAAGAAAAAGAAGCCCTTCAAGGTTGCTTGCGTAGGAGCCGGACCTGCCTCCCTTGCATGTGCAGCCAAATTGGCTCAAGAAGGTTATGCGGTTACAATTTATGAGGAACAGGATAAAGCCGGCGGTGTTCTTACATATGGAATCGTTCCCAGTCGTCTTCCGCAGAGTGTGGTGGATCACGACATAAAAACTGTTAAAGATCTTGGAGTAAATTTCGTATTTAATACTAAAGTCGGCAGAGATGTGGATCTCAACGAGCTCGGCTACGATGCCATATTCATCGGAGCGGGACTTTGGGGCACGAAGCTCCCCGACATACCCGGAACTGATAAAGAAGGGGTATGGACGGCCATTGATTTCCTTAGAAAGGCAAGAACAGAAAAAACTGCTTTTAAGCCCGGCAAAACTGTGATAGTGATCGGCGGCGGAGACGTTGCGGTGGACTGTGCCGTTACCGCAAAACTTCTGGGAGCCGAAAATGTATATATCGTCTACAGAAGAACAATAGAAGAAGCACCGGGCAATATGATGGAATTCAAATACGCCCTCAAGCTCGGCGTGGGCATTACAACCAACATGGCACCTAAAGAAGTGCTTGGCGGCGACAAAGTTGAGGCTATGAGTTTTAAGGGCAGAGACGGAGAATCGGAATTGTGCCGCAAGGCTGACACCGTAATTTTTGCCATAGGACAGAGGCCGGAGGATATGACTGAGATCGCGGGAGTCAAGATTACAGAAAAAGGGACAATCAAAGCCGGAAGCAACGGAAAAACCAACCTTGCTAAGGTCTTTGCAGCCGGCGACATCGTCAACGGCGGAAAGACGGTAGTTGAAGCCGTTAAAGAAGGGAAGGATGCGGCAGACAGCATCATTGCCTACCTTGCAAAGAAAGAAGGTGTGAAATAAATGGCGGTTAAAAAAGATTTATCGATAGAATATCTGGGCGTAAAATGTGAAAACCCGTTTTTCCTTTCATCATCTCCCGTAGGCGGAAACTATGATATGGTCTCAAAGGCATTCGAAACCGGTTGGGGCGGTGTCTTCTTCAAAACCATAGGGATCTTTGTAGCTGATGAATGTTCGCCAAGATTCGATCAGAACGACAAAGCCGGTGTTCCCTGGATCGGTTTTAAAAACATGGAGCAGATTTCTGATAAGCCGACTGAGCAGAACTTCGAGTTTCTGTACAGGCTGAAGAGAGATTATCCTGATAAGGTAGTAGTGTCCAGCGTAATGGGCAGCACCGAGGAAGAATGGGAAGAGCTCGGAAAAATGTCAGAGCAGGCCGGAGCCGATATGATCGAGTGTAACTTCTCCTGCCCCCAGATGACTAGCCATGCCATGGGTTCGGACGTGGGAACCAACCTGGAGCTGGTTGAAAAATATTCAAGGGCTATTTCAAGCGTAACAACGCTGCCGGTTATAGCGAAAATGACTCCGAATATCACTGTTATGGAACCGGCTGCCATCGCAGCTATAAAAGGCGGCGCGAAAGGGATCTCCGCAATCAATACTGTGAAATCCATCACGAGCATGGATTATGAAAATATGACAGGTATGCCGGTGGTCAATGGTGTGTCATCTATTTCAGGTTATTCCGGTGCGGCATGTAAGCCCATTGGAATGCGCTTTATCGCAAATCTCGCATCTTGTCCGGACCTGGCAGGGATACCTCTTTCAGGCATAGGCGGAATCGAAACA
>CAYYHH010000161.1:0-2222 GCA_964471645.1 uncultured Oscillospiraceae bacterium | reverse complement strand
GGAGCGACTGCCTGGATTACATGCTTGTAGGCGCAAGAAATGTTCAGGTAACCACCGCAATCATGCAGTACGGTTATGAGATCGTAAAAGATATGATCAATGGAATGTCCCATTTCATGGACGAGAGAGGCATTGATGACATCTCTCAACTGATTGGAATGGCATTGCCGAAGCTGGTACCTGCTGAAGACTTGAATCGTGATTTCAAAATTATTCCCAAAATTGATGACAAAAAATGCGTCGGATGCGGAAGATGTTACGTATCCTGCTACGATGGAGCCCATCAGGCCATCGATTGGGATGACAAGAAGAGAAGACCCAGCATCAATGATGACTGCGTAGGATGCCATCTTTGCCTGAATGTATGCCCTGTAAAGGATTGCATCACGCCGGGTGAGATCAAGTGGAAAGAAGGCAGAAATCCCGTAGACATCAAAATCAAGCATGAATATGCGTAAATTTATTTCCTAAGGATAAAAATAGGACCCCAATACATAGGACTGGAAATATTTTAAAATCGGCAGGCGATCTCTTTAATGGGGGTCGCCTTCTGTTAACCCAGGTCTACATTCTTTGCTTTTTAATATGTGCTGCTGACAATACCAAACAAACACCTATTGATCTCAAGAATGATGCTTTAATCGGCCGGGTCATGATGCTTCAATCGGCGTCGTTCGATTACATTAAGTGCGAATAAGGCGACCGCAGCCAGAAAACACAGGAATCCAACCAGAAACCAGGCTTGGGGAATAGTGTGATCAATCAGAAAATACCCTATGGTCAGGGGCCCGACAGCTCTGCCTGTGCCTTGGATTATATCGAATATGGATTGGAATCTGGCCCTATGGGTAATGGGAGAATTGTTGGCTATATAGACTCCGGTATTTGTAGCGAACAAGATTTCGCCAAATGTCCAAATTGCGCTCAGAACATAAAAGAAGTACAGATGCTCGGCAATTCCATATAAACCCAAACCAAACATAAAAAGTATCCCCGATATGCCCAGATTGCTGAGAGCGGCGAATTTCTTTGTAACAAGAACAAGTATCGGGGTGGCAATGACAACTATGATGCAGTTGAGCGAAATGAGCATCCCATAGCATTTTGCGCCAATACTTATCCCAAAAATCTCTTCCATCTGCAGGGGAAGCATGAAGGAGACCTGACTGTATGAAAAGGCCAATAAAGATGCGCAGAAGGCAAAGGAAATCACAATGGGAGACCGGATCAAAACCGCGATTAATGATTCATTGCTGGCCGCTTCGGATATTCTTATCGCATCGTGGGTAATCCGTTCAAGATCTTCCTCGTCGGGCTTGGTTTCCTTAATGAAGGCGAAGATCAGGAAAAGAGCCAGAAGATTCAAAATAGCCTCGCCCCAGAATATCCAGCGGGTATGATTTTCGAACATGAAGCCCGCTGCCATGGGACCTATGGCGCCGCCTATGTTGATGCCCAGATAAACAAGAGAAAAAGATTCCTGCCGGTTGTCGGGAGCGGTTAAATCCATCATCATGGCAGCAAGAACCGGTTGGGACATGTTCATAAAAAAGAAGGCAACCAACAGGAAGTAAATAATAACGATTGAATCGGTAAAGAAGCCTGCCCCAAGCAACGCAATATTAGAGCAAAGCATTGATATCAGATAGACCGGTCGCCTGTTGAACCGATCGGCAAGCTTACCGCCCACTATGGCGGCGGGTATATAGGTAAGGGTTATTATAAGCAGGAATTTTCCAATGTCTAATTCTGAAAAACCCAACCGGCTGCTCAGGAACAAGGTCAGGAAAGGGTACACAAACATACCGATCGCACTGATGATCCTTGCCAGCAGAAGGATGTAGATTTGATAGGGTAAACCCTTGTACTGATTAAATATGCGCATGAAAACATTATAGCACTTAAGAAGGACATAATAAATACCCCCTCTTATTTTTTTATTACGGTCGGCCTTACAGCGTTAATATTCACACCCGCCCGTAAATATGTAGCAGTTTGAAGGTCCGGTATACCCGGCATAACTCTTAGAATGTACAAAATATGGAGAAGCGTTACCATTCACCGGTCGCATTTTGATTCCTAATACAGATATGAAGCAAGCCATGAGGTAAGCCGTAAGGTAAGCCATGTAGTAAGCCATGAAATAAGCCATGAGGTAAGCCATGAAGTAAGCCATAGAAAAATAGTAATAAATGTTGAAAATGTGTTATACTGAAAAACGA
>CAYYHH010000160.1:2538-4987 GCA_964471645.1 uncultured Oscillospiraceae bacterium | reverse complement strand
CCTGTTAATTTGTAATCCGATACTATCTTGAACATTTTAATTCTTCACTGTCTGCTTTCTGTTTTACTATTTGCTATCTGTCTCTTTTCCGGCTCTGCCTATTTTCTGTCTGTATTTTTATTTTCCAACCTGCGTGGTCAGTAGATTTATCGCATTTGCAACTGTGAATAGTGTAGCTCATTCCTTAGGCTATGTCAAACGTATGTTCTAAAATTTGGAAATGCTCAGCGGCATGTATGGCCGGTACCCTTTTCAACAAACTGTTGAATGATGAACGCATATTGAAGTATAATAGTCGCAAACAGGCATACCGGCAACTATAAATGGAAAGGATTTCTATGAAAATTTATTTGGCAGTAATTGCATATTTACTATCAGCACCGATTCTGGTGGGCCTGTTTGAAGGCGCCGGTTCCTACGTTTCTTCCAGGCTCCAAAAAATTGAAACCCCGACAATCGCAGTTTTTCGACCTGTAAAACACTTGTACCTACTTTATATAAGTCCATGGAAAGGACAATATGCACAAAGGCTGTCTGCAGTCTCGTATCTGCTATTTTTTGCCGCAGCGGGTATGGTTATCTTCGCCGGGGGCAGCATCGCGATTTCGGCGGTATTGGTGGCCTTCGCGGAGGCAGTGGCAATATACGATTCTTATTTCTATTCAGGTAGGGTTCAAAGGCAGAGTCCGGAAAGTAAAATCTCCGGTGCAGCCACACGAATAAGCCAGCTTATGATAGCTGCCGCGGGCTTTTATTGCGTCGCAGGATTGCACCACAGCGCCGGAAGTTTCCTGATATCTCAAATCTCAGACACCAAAATCGCGCCTGTGCTTTACATGCCATCAATACTCATAGGCATTATTTGGGTGATTCTATATCCTTGCCCGGCCGAAATGAATATCTCGGTCGAAAATGAGGATGTAACTTTTAAAGAAAAAGAGGATGCAATCTATAAAACAGGACGGTATTATCAAAAGGCTGTCCTCTATTCGATTCTATTCCTTTTTCATTATAGCGGGACTTTTGTCTCAGGTGCCATATCGGTTATCATTTGCGTTACAGTCTGGTTCTTGGGCCTGTTGTCTGGGATGCCCCATTCAAAATCCCCCGGACCGGAAGGCCATGCGATCATATCGTCTATCCTGCTTTTTTCCTCTTTTATAAACCTTCTGATTCTTTTAAAATTGTACTAATATAATGCCTCCCTGCTGTCCGCTATGGTCTTTCGGCAATGGGCACATACCTCTGTTCGGGCTGGGCATTGATGTATGCCGGGCGAACTATCTTGCCTCCGGCCACCATCTCTTCGATCCTGTGAGCGCACCACCCGGAAATCCGAGAAGCAGCAAAAACCGGGGTCGAAATATCCAAAGGAATGTTCAGGGCGCTGTAAACGAAACCCGAATAAAGATCTACATTGGCCGGCATGGGCTTTTCTACACCTTTTATTTGCTGATAAAGCTCAGGACCCTTTTTTTCAATCATGTCATATAGCATAAAATCGTCCAGCAATCCCTGATCTTCCGCAAGTTTTCTTGCCATTCCTTTAAGAAGCACGGCCCTGGGATCTGAAAGAGTATAAACAGCGTGTCCAAGACCGTAAATCAGTCCCGATCGATCAAAGGCCTCGCCTTTCAACAGCTTGACAAGATATTTTTCAACTTGCTTATGATCAGTTATATCTTTGACATTCTTTCTCAAATCATTGATCATACCTATGACTTCAACGTTGGCTCCCCCGTGCTTGGGACCTTTAAGAGAGCCCACAGCTGCGGCAATAGCCGAATATGTGTCAGTGCCCGTGGAAGTCACCACATGGGTCACAAATGTCGAATTGTTTCCACCTCCGTGCTCGGCATGAAGAATCATGCTCAAATCCAATGTCTTCGCCTCTATATCCGAATATTCCCCCGTTGGCCGGATCATGCGAAGAATATTCTCCGCGGTGCTTCTCTCCGGATCGGGATAATGCAGGTGAAGGCTTTCGTTATGATAATGCGATCTTTTGGCCTGGAATCCATAGGCGATCAGCGATGGAAAATACCCTATCAAATCAATGGATTGCCTGAGTACATTTGGGATTGACAGATCATCAGCCTGGTCGTCGTAAGAATACAATGCAAGGACGCTCCTGGCCAATTTGTTCATTACGTTGTGGCTGGGTGCCACCAATATCATATCCCGCGCAAATCCGGCGGGCAGGCTCCTTCTGGTAGCAAGTTTTGCGCAGTAAGCATCCAGATTTTTCTTGTTGGGCAATTCGCCGAACAGCAGGAGATAACTGGCCTCTTCATATCCGAAGCGATTTTCGCTGATCACGTTGTCAACCAGATCGTGGATATCCACGCCCCTGTAATATAGCTTTCCTTCGGTCGGAACCTTTTCATTATTTTCGTTGGTAGAGTATCCGACCACCTCTCCCACTTTGGTCATCCCCACTACGACTCCG
>CAYYHH010000160.1:0-2528 GCA_964471645.1 uncultured Oscillospiraceae bacterium | reverse complement strand
CCTGTCAGTACACCTTTTCCGTTTATATCACGAAGCCCTCTTTTTACATCGTATTTCTTGTAAAGACTGCTGTCGATTTGGTTATTCTCAACAAGGTGTTTTGACATCGCTGTCACAAAGTTTGTTTCGTTATTATGTTCCTTGCCTTTCATTGAATTCTTCAAGTAATTACCTCCTGCATATATAACACAAAAAATGACACTACACTTTGCAGCATCACTATAGTACAGTATTCTTCGTATCTATACCGACTCAGCTTATAAAATGAATAAAAGAATTATACAATAACGAGCTTCATATTTCAAGGGACAGAAGAAAAAAATGCGGCCGTTTATGCGGCCGCACACTGACTGATTACGTTACGAATCTTTTTTAAGACATTACTCCTGATCTTTTCTATCGTTTTCGTGGAGCTTTCTGAACTTCTCCTTGGCTGCCTTAAAGTACCATCCAACCAGAAGCAAAGGGCCGACAATTGCAATAAAGCCAAATATATTGCTGCTGGCATCCCAAACCGAATCCCAAATCATGCCTCCACAACTCCTTCCGTTTCAGTAGTTTCTTTGCCGAGTTTGTTAAAGACCAAATAAAGAATGAAAACTATCGGCGTTATAATGATTATACCGTATTCCTGCCAGAGTTCCATGTTACCTATTTTAATAACATAGATATCCATATCTTCTATATAAGTTCCAAAGAAGTTGGTCCATATGTACCAAACTATTGATGAGCAAAAACCGAAAAGCGTTGCGACGGTGCCTGCAATCTTCTTCGGTGGTTTTTTTGAAAACGTACCAAAATAGACTGGAATTACGCAGGTTGTGATGATTATAGTTGCCTGGAATACCCACACTTCCATTATTCTTTCGAAAGTGAAAGCGAGGAACAGCGATAATGCCGCCGAAATCAAAACACCGATCTTCGTCATTCTTTCCGTCTGTTTTTGATCCGCATCCGGATTTATGACCCCTTTATAGATGTCAAATCCGATAACACCTCCGGCAACCAGAAAATAGGAGTCCGCAGTCGACATGGCGCAGGAGAACACACCGGCAATAAATACGCCTAACATCCCTACGGGCAGATACTGAGCGGCAATAGCGAACAGGGCCTCGTTAGCTGCCACATCGTCGGGGATGATGGCCAGACCGATGGCAGCCGCCCCCATGATCCCAAGAAAGGTTACGGCCCAGTCAAAGGACAGCCACATGGGAATACCCGCAGTAAAAGCTTTCCTGACTTCTTTTGGCCCGGATGATGCGAAAATCCTTTGGAAAAATGCGGGTTCCGCCAACACAGAAAACGCCGTAATGGAGTATGCGAACAAAGTCCATGGTGTCAGGTAGCCTGCTCCGATAGTAAAATAATATCCGGCTTCTTCGTGGCCGACAAAATTTTGCAACCCAAGTACAATACTCTCGTATCCGCCAATCGCATTCCACCCTATAACAAGGGCGGCTCCGACAGTGAACATCATGACAACGAACTGGATAAAGTCAGTGATAGTCACGGCCCAAAGACCACCCATCCAGGTAAATGCCGTTATGAATACAGCGCCTATGAAAACACCCATCCAGAATGGCATTCCTGTAATCAGACGAAGCAAGAAACCTATTCCCATCATTTCCATCGTATTGGTTGAATACAGGAACGATGCAACCGAGGCGGTTATTCCTGCGGTTTTACCATATTTTTTAAACGTAATCTCCTGCATCGTTGTTCCGTCAGGGAATTTTTCACGGAAAACCGGCGATAAAATTGCCATGGTGGCATATAAAACTGTATAAGGAAGCGAATATGCGAAAAACCCTGAAATACCTTCAAAAAATCCCACTTCGGATGTCCCGAACAATGTATCAAGTCCATAGAAAGTAGAAACCAAAGTTCCTACGAGAAGGGGAGCGTTAAGATCCCTGCCTGCCATGAAATAGTCATCAAAGCCCTTTGATTTTTTCGAAAAATAATAACCGACATACATAATGATGCTAACATAAATAGCTAAGACAATCCAGTCAACTGCATGGATTCTAACTACAGCACTAGTATCCAAAAACATTACCTCCTTTTGCAAACACATACCTTTGTCGCATTGCCAAGACACCTATTCACTTGCTTTTGCCAAAGCTATCGCTTCTTGTAAGTGTTCAAACTTCCGTGTGTATTCTTTGTCTTTGATAAATACCAGGCTAATATTGATTAGATTCTTTCAATATTCATTACCTGAAAGTAATTCTAATCTAATACTATGTTTTAAATCCCGATTGTTCATCTTTTTCAACCATGGTTTCATCTCCTTACCGGCATTAAGCCGCTTTGATAATCGCTATAAGCTAATTAATCTTATCCAATTTTCTGAAAATTTGCAATAACGGATTTGCGATTCATTCGTAATTGATTTGCTTTTTAATTATTGGATGATATTGGCATATTAAAATTTCACAAAATCAGAGAAAAATCGAACTTAAGCATGGCTGTTCCGCCTGATTTTTTATTATTTAATATGGCCTAAAATAGCAGTAGCAGCAATG
>CAYYHH010000159.1:0-5009 GCA_964471645.1 uncultured Oscillospiraceae bacterium | reverse complement strand
AATGAAACTTCTGACAAGACGATCTTTAGTGTTGGTTGTTTTTTTATTGGTCTTTCTCCTGACTCTTTTGGCATTTACCGCTAACTACACAAAGAATGCTTCAGCATGGGCAACCCAGCCTTACAACAAACACATCTACCGGGACGGAGTCCTGGCTGCCGACGTACAAATCTTGGACCGAAACGGGGAAATGCTTTTTCACACGGAGGATAATATAGGTAAGTACAGTAAGAGTAAGGCCATCAGAGAAGCCACCATGCACGCCATAGGTGATCCTGCCGGAAATGTGGCCACCGGTGCCACAAAAGCATTTAACAACAAACTGGTCGGATGGAGTTTGCTGAACGGCGTTTATCGATATGGTTTTTCACCTACCAGTGAACTTAATCTAACCATCGATGCGAATTTGTGCGTAACGGCATACGATGCCTTAAACGGTAAAAAAGGCGCTGTCGGTGTATACAACTACAAGACCGGAGAAATCCTATGCATGGTCAGCTCCCCTACTTTTGATCCGGAGAATATTCCAGACGTTGAAAAGTATCCTCAAAAATATGAAGGTGTATATATAAACAGACTTCTGTCGGCATCCTATACGCCCGGCTCAATATTTAAACTGGTCACTGCCGCTGCCGCCATTGACAATATTCCGGACATAGATAGCCGGGTTTTTAACTGCTCCGGTGTATTGGCAATAGACGATGACCTGGTCACCTGCCCCAATCCCCACGGCGGGATCAACTTTAAACAAGCTCTTGCAAAATCCTGCAACGTAGCCTTCGGAGAGATATCCCTTGAACTGGGCCATGACACTTTGCAAAAATATTCTCAAAAAGTTGGCTTTAATTCCGGCATAAAGGTAAATGGTATAAGAACCGCATCCGGAAAAATCGATTTGGGGCAAGCCAATAGATGGGATCTGGCATGGGCCGGAATCGGCCAATACAAAGACACGGTAAACCCCCTCAACTTTATGGCATATATGGGTGCCGTAGCCAACGAAGGCAAAAGAGTTGATCCGATAATTTTAAAGCAAAATGAACTTATATCTGGAGTCACAAATTTAGCCGGCGGGAGCAAACGAATCTTGTCAAAGGACACTGCAAATGAGCTTAAAGCTATGATGAGATACAATGTGACCGACGGTTATGGGGATAAAAATTTCAAAGGCCTGAAACTCTGTGCAAAGACCGGTACTGCCCAAGTGGGCGGGAACGAAAACCCTCACTCATGGTTCGCAGGGTTTATGGATAGAGAAGATTGCCCCCTCGCCTTTATTGTTATAGTCGAAAACGGCGGTTCCGGTATCGGAACAGCCGCTCCTATCGCCAACAAAGTCCTTCAAGCGGCCCTGACTTCATACGGGATCGACTCTGCTGCATCATCGCCATAACTGCAGTTCTATTGTGTCGTTGTCATAACCGGGAACAATACAGGGACGATTATTCTACGTCCTCTCCATAACAAGGGCACAGTGGCCCCTACACGGTAAGGGTATTTTGAATACTGTGTACTCTCCATCAAATTGCCAATAATATGAATTATATTTGCGAAAGAAAGAAACACTAAAGGTGTTAGGGTCTGAAACAGGATTTTTATCGTATCAATCCTGTTTTCCGCGGGTTTCACCCGCGCTGAACAAGCCTTGCTATAACCGTAGCTTGTTCAGCAGACCCGGACTGTCAACTACGCAGAAAAAATTCATATGAACAGGGGTGAACTATACTTGAGTAAAGTAACAGCTAAAAACCAACTCCAGGGCAAAGAGATCAAGAGGGATTATTTAGATGAGGCTGTGCACGGTTACAATAAAAGGACAGCTATGGAAGAAGCCTCCCGATGTCTGTTATGTTATGATGCGCCCTGCAGCAAAGGGTGCCCTGCCGATACAAAGCCGGCAGATTTTATAAGATCTATCCGTCTTAGAAATTTTAAAGGGGCCGCGGCTACGATCAGGGAAGCAAATGCCCTGGGAGGTTGCTGCGCAAAAATATGTCCCTATGACAGGCTCTGCGAGGAAGCATGCAGCAGAACCGGTATCGATAGGCCTATACAAATCGGAAAACTCCAGGCTTTTGCCGTGGATGTGGAAAGAAAATTCAACATGACTATCTTAGAGGCTCCCAAAGCCGACAAGGAAAAAGTTGCATGCATCGGCTCCGGACCTGCATCTTTGTCCTGCGCCTCTATTCTTGCCAGAGAAGGATACCAGGTAACTATATTTGAAGCCCTGGACAAGCCGGGAGGTGTTCTGACCTATGGTATAATTCCCTCCAGGCTGCCTCAGGACATAGTCGATTTTGATATAGAAAAGGTAAAAGAGCTGGGTGTCAATTTCGTACTCAACACAAAGGTTGGACGAGATGTCACCATCGATGAATTGAAAGAACAGGGCTACAAAGCATTTTTCATAGGCACGGGATTGTGGAAATCCCGGCGAATCGATATCCCCGGTGCCGATTTGGAAGGCTGCAAATATGCAATTGAATTTCTGAAAGAAGCCCGATCCTCATACGGGGATATGAAAATAGAAGGAAATGTTATAGTTATCGGCGGCGGCAATGTGGCCATGGACTGTGCGTCAACCGCCAAGCTTCTGGGAGCCGAGCGTGTTACTGTCGTTTACAGAAGGACTATAGAGGAGGCACCTGCTGACATCGCGGAGCTTGAATATGTCCAAGCCTTGGGAATCAGCATCTTTACAAAATTTGCTCCTAAAGAAATCTTGGAGGAAGACGGAAAAGTGGCCGGTCTGATTGCTTCCGGAACAGACGATTACTCTGAACTCAAGTTAAGGGCGGATACAATTGTGTTCGCAATTGGCCAGGAAGCAGAGGATATGAAAAAGATAGCGCCGATCGAACTTAATGAAAACGGAACGATTGCCTGCGAAATTAATAAAGGATTCACCAACGTGGAGGGTATTTTTGCTGCGGGGGATATAGTCAATGGCGGAAAAACAGTAGTTGAAGCTGTTGCCCAGGGGAAATCAGCTGCCCAAACCATTATCAAGTATCTTTCCAAGAAAGAAGGTGTCAATTAAATGGCCAATAAAATAGATTTATCCATCGATTATTTAGGTGTTAAATGTGAAAATCCATTTTTCCTATCATCTTCACCTGTGGGCGGAAGTTACGATATGGTGGCAAAAGCATATGAAGAGGGATGGGGCGGTGTTTTCTTCAAAACCGTCGGTATTTTTATAGCCGACGAATGTTCGCCCAGGTTTGATAATATTGCTAAGGAATCAACACCTTGGATAGGGTTTAAAAATATGGAGCAGATATCCGACAAACCTTTAGAGGATAATCTTCAGGCTATGCACCGTCTGAAACGGGATTATCCCGACAAGGTAATGGTCGCCAGCATAATGGGAAGCAATGAAGAAGAGTGGAAGGAACTTGCCAAAGTCGTTACACAAACGGGGGCCGATCTGATCGAATGCAATTTTTCCTGCCCACAAATGACGAGCGGTGCCATGGGCTCAGACGTGGGACAAAACCCGGACCTGGTGCGGCAATATTCCAAGGCTGTTTCAAGCTCAACAGATTTACCCGTGATAGCTAAAATGACACCGAATGTCGGAAATATGGAAGAGCCGGCAATAGCCGCAATCGAAGGCGGCGCAATGGGTATATCGGCAATAAATACAATCAAGGCTATAACCAATATCGATTTGGAACACAAGACCGCCATGCCCGTAGTAAACGGTAAATCGTCCATATCGGGTTATTCGGGAGCCGCAGCCAAGCCTATCGGGCTGAGATTTATCGCGCAAATGAAACAGCACCCTCTGCTGAAAAACATTCAGATGAGCGGGATCGGAGGCATAGAAACCTGGAGAGATGCTCTGGAATTCATATTGGTTGGCAGCCATAATGTCCAGGTCACAACCGCCGTTATGCAGTACGGATACAGGATAGTTTCCGATATGATCAGCGGATTATCATATTATATGGAGGAGGAAGGCTTCAAAAAGGTGGAGGACATGGTAGGGCTTGCCTTGCCCAACATAGTGCCCGCAGAAGAACTTCAACGAAACTTCAAGATAATCGTCGATATCGACCACGATCTGTGCATCGGCTGCGGAAGATGCTATATCTCATGTTTTGATGCAGCCCATCAGGCCATAAACTGGGATTTTGAAAACAGGCGCCCCAGTGTAAATGACGAATGTGTCGGCTGCCATCTTTGTATCAATGTCTGCCCGGTGCTTGATTGTATCAGGCCGGGAAAAATACTGTGGAAAGAAGACTGGAAGATAACACCCGACGAGATTAATTTCAAAACCAGATACGAATAGTTGGCACCGCTGCCTGACGAATGCCGCCGAAGATTGTTTAATCCATCGCTTTAAGGTTCTTTATATGGTTTTTCCCATAATGGGCTCAGTGAAATATCTAGCCCTACATAAACAGGATGGCTGACTACATCATCGTCAAAACCCGATGCGACCAAGGAGTAAATCCCATCCTTCAATTGATAGCATTCAAGGGTTTCGTCCTCCGGGTCTATGATAAAGTAGTGCTCCACCCCTTCCCTTTGGTATATCTGCAGCTTCTGCATTCTATCCTTTCTTCGGCTGGATGGAGAAATTACTTCAACTGCCAAGGTGGGCGGCCCGTCTATTCGATTCTTTTCTATAAACTCATTCTTTCCGCCGGCTATATATATTAGATCCGGCTGCACAACTGAAATGTCCCTGAGGGTAACGTCAAGGGGTGACAGGAAAACGTAGCCTTCGGGATCGTATTTTTCGAAATAACCATGAAACACTAAGTAAAGCTTTCCAATAATACTCTGATGAACTATGTTTGGCGCAGGTTCTTTTACTAAGTATCCATCTAATATTTCCAGCTTAAAGCCCGGCTCATCAGGCATCTTAAGATAATCCTGGTAGGTGTACTGACCATCCTGTTTTAGCATGTATTCGGCCTCTTGCTCCTTAACCACTTCTTGCTCCTTTATCACTTTTGACGGTTCTAAGGCAGAAATTACTGATTTCAGGT
>CAYYHH010000158.1:0-5018 GCA_964471645.1 uncultured Oscillospiraceae bacterium | reverse complement strand
TTATCAAAATCAGATGTTGTCTCTTCAATTTGAACCTTGATCTGAGCGATTCTGGCTTTGATGTCGTCTGTATTGCCTGCACCGTCTACGATAACGGTGTTTTCTTTGTTGACCTTGACTGTGGCAGCTGTGCCCAGCATATCCAAGGTGGCTTCCTTAATGTCGTAGCCCAGTTCATCGGAAATAACCGTTCCACCTGTAAGGGTTGCGATATCTTCCATCATAGCTTTTCTTCTGTCGCCGAAGCCCGGTGCCTTGACAGCTACGCACTCAAAGGTGCCTCTCAGCTTATTGACAACGATTGTTGCAAGGGCCTCACCCTCAACGTCCTCAGCAATAATCAGCAGTTTTCTGCCCTGCTGTACGATTTGTTCCAAAATCGGAAGAATGTCCTGTATATTTGTGATTTTCTTATCGGTCAGCAGAATGTATGGATTTGGTAACACTGCTTCCATTTTCTCTGCGTCGGTTACCATATATGCGGACAGATAGCCTCTGTCAAACTGCATTCCTTCAACAACCTCGAGGGTCGTGCCCATGGATTTAGATTCCTCTACGGTGATAACTCCATCAGTTCCAACCTTTTCCATGGCATCTGCAATCAAATTTCCAATTTCATCTTCGCCGGCGGAAATAGAAGCAACCTGTGCAATCTCGTGCTTTCCTTCAACTGGGATAGAAATGGATTTTACTTTTTCAACAGCAACGTCTACGGCTCCCTGGATTCCTTTTTTCAGAATCATCGGGTTTGCGCCGGCAGCAACGTTTTTGAAGCCTTCTCTGATAATAGCTTGGGCAAGCAGGGTCGCTGTTGTGGTTCCGTCACCTGCTACATCGTTGGTTTTAGTTGCAACTTCCTTTACAAGCTGCGCTCCCATATTTTCAAAAGAATCTTCCAGCTCTATTTCCTTTGCAATGGTAACTCCGTCATTGGTAATCATGGGGCTTCCGTATTTTTTATCAAGCAGTACGTTCCTGCCTTTTGGACCTAGGGTAATTTTAACTGTATCTGCCAGCTTATCTACTCCGGTCAACAGTTTTCTTCTGGCTTCTTCGCCGTAATTAATTTCTTTAGCCATCTTATGTCTTCCTTTCTTTACAAATTATTTTTCGTTTCTATACAATTGCGAGAATATCTCTCTGGGATACGATGGTGTACTCTTCACCTTCGTATTTGATCTCGGTACCTGCATATTTAGAGAAGATGACAATATCTCCCGCTTTCACTTCCATTTTGACTTCTTTCCCGTCAACAACGCCACCGGGTCCTACCGCCATAACTTCCGCCATCTGTGGCTGCTCTTTAGCCTGCCCGGGAAGTACGATGCCGCTTTTGGTCTTTTCCTCCGCTTCTAATCTTTTGATGACAACTCTGTCGCCCAAAGGTTTGATGTTCATTCCCAAATCTCCTTCCATTCAATATATTAATAAATTTTTGGCTTTGTTAGCACTCAACTCTACGGAGTGCTAACAATAATTTAATACACTCTCCAAAGAATGTCAATAGTCTTTCCAATTTTTTTTAATTAATTAGTGGATTTTGACATTCGCTGACTTTTAAACTTATCAGCTCTTTGGTACCCTGCGCCGTTACTGATTACATTGGCGCCTATATCCCGCAGCTTCCAATAGGTGGGAGCCTGATCGATATGATTGCAATAGATAGATACATATATGTCAAAAGGCTAAACTTTATTTGAGCCCCTTTACGTCATTTGATCCCTTTTACGTCGATGTCAACAGCCATGATGTTGAACGCAGTCATCGCTTCAACCTGTTCGGATATTTTCTTTTGAAGTTCCCTGGCAACGTCTATTATCATAACGCCATATTTCATTATTACCAAAACTATGATGCGTACCCCGTCATCACTGCTTTCGGCCGTCACCCTCAGGACCGTATCCACCCCCGAAACCTTTTTACAGATATACGTTGCAATATCGGTGATGACCTTATCAGACAGATCATAGTCGCCCAGATAACTGAATGTGGGTCTGACAACACTCTTTTCGGCATAAATCGCACGCCCGCCGCGGCTTCGGAAAATTCTCAGCGGGTCCAAAAAATAACCGGAAAATTGTCTCTTGATTTGAAATGTAGGCGCGGGAATCACGTGCTTACCGAACTCCTTGCGCTGCTTCCTGGCAGCCTCTCTCTGGCCTTCGGTGGTAATGTCCTCAATCGATACCAAACCCGAAGGTTCAGGCAATTCCAGCCTTGCCTGAATTTTTCGGATCATCTCCTCGGACGTCCCCAAAATAAGTATTCCCGGAGGATTCGAGTCCTTGATTGCATCCCGGACCTCGCGACAATGCTCATCATCGGTAAAAAGGGCGGTCTTAATAGCCCTGATCTTTGTGTTCTGGCGTTTGGCCGATATTCCGGCCACGACACGGTTGCCGAATATAAACAAGCCGTCATCGATAATAGCATCAAGATCAAGCTCTTTGCAGAGATTCATGGCATGGTAACTTTTCCCTGTACCGCTTTTCCCATAAAGTCCGTAGATTTTCATGATGCTCTCCTTAATAATTGTTGTGAAATTTTCAACATTCTGCTATACTTGTTTTGCTTGGTTGCAATCACCCGGCGGATAATACTTAAAGGAGGAATTTAATCATGGCTTATGTAATCGGCGATTCCTGCATCGCTTGCGGAGCTTGCGCACCGGAGTGTCCCACTGAAGCTATATCGGAAGGCGATCCCATTTATGTCATCGATCCCGATAATTGCATTGATTGTGGCGCTTGCGCGGATGTATGCCCTGTTGATGCTCCTGTAGCAGAGTAGGTTAGTCATATAATTTAAAAGGCTGAATAACCGTTTCTTTCGAAACGGTTATTATCATTTTTGCATAGTTTTGCATAGTTCGTAGAAATATTATCAATCCCAAATTATCAATCCCAATTAATCAGTCCCTATGGCTGATGTAATAAGCCAAAATATTAAGGCTGTCGCTTAAGTGGACATTTTCAAGTACCACATCATCCCCAACCTCTACATCGGCGGGTGCGAAATTCCATATACCCTTTACATTGCCGGCAGTAAGCTTGCTTGCCACATCCTGGGCACTGTTTTTTGTGGTGCAGATTATTCCTATTTCGACTTGATTTTCTTTAAGATAATCTTCCAAAAACTCGTAATCCTGTACCTCTATATCGTTAATGCTTATGCCGATCAGCTTTGGGTTCACGTCAAACATCGCCGTTATTTTAAATCCTCTTTTGTAATAAGTGGCGTAATTAGCTATAGCTTGCCCCAAGTTTCCCGAACCGATTATGACCATCCTATACTCTCTGTCCAGACCCAGTATCAATCCGATCTGCGCTGACAGCCCCTTGACATTATATCCGTAACCCTGCTGGCCGAATCCGCCGAAATTATTGAAATCCTGACGTATTTGTGAAGCCGTATAGCCTGTAAGTCCACTTAGCTCGCTTGATGAAATACGTTCTATGTCCTTGCCGGCGAGTTCTTCCAATATCCTCCTGTAACGGGGCAATCTTCTGATTACTGCGTTGGAAATCTTTGCGTTCTCTTTCATCTTTCCTACTTTCTCCCGAATACGTGCATTGCTACACCCTGGATTTTATATTATACTTAAAAGCGTTAAAAACAAGGTTATAACAATGATTATACATACTTTGCGAATAGATTATACTAATCAGACTATACCATAGTTTAGCAACCGTTTCAATAAATAATATTTGGAATGGTACCGGTTTCAGAGCAATGGTTACTGTTAACACCCCCGTGTGAATCATTCACCCCGATCAGATTAGGCGTAAACAGTAACACGCAATGCAGAAGTTGCAGCCGGTCCGGCACTGATTATAATAGGGAAATACAGCATTTACTGCCCTGATTGGAGCAGAAGGCACAGGAGGAGTTTTATGATCATAGCTTCAGCCTCGGAAATCAGCAAGGCTTACGGAGCCGACTTAATATTGAAAGATGTTTCCTTTCACATAAGTGAAGGTGACCGCATCGGCATTATAGGGGATAACGGGGCGGGCAAAACCACCCTCATGTCCATAATCGGCGGCCGGTTGTCTTACGACAGCGGCGAACTTTTCATGTCTTCCAGGGTGGATCTGGGTTACCTCAGACAACACGACAATTTCTCTTCTGAAAACACAGTTTATCAAGAGATGCTGTCCATTTTCTCCGAATTGATAGCTATGGAGGAAAGGATCCATCAGCTTTCGACGGTTATTTCTGAAAAATCCGCCGGGCAGGAGGAAGTGGATAAGGAACTTTCGGAATACGATGGCCTTACCGCAGAATTTGAAAGAAGAAACGGTTTCAGCTTTCGAAGCGAGGTGCGCGGCATCCTTATGAGCATGGCCTTTCCCGAAAGCTTTTACGAGAAGAAAATTTCCATGCTTTCCGGGGGCGAGAGGACACGGTTGGCTCTTGCCGGACTGTTGCTCAGAAAACCGCAGCTGTTGCTCCTGGACGAGCCTACCAATCATTTAGACATAGGCACAGTAAAGTGGCTTGAGCAATACCTGAAAAATTATGCCGGTACCCTTGTGATCGTGTCCCACGACAGGTATTTTCTTGACCAGACTGTTAACAGGATTTTTGAAATACAGAACAACAGGCTTGCGGTATACGAAGGTAATTATACCCTTTACGTTAAAAAGAAAAAACAAAGGGAAGATGATGCACTGGAGAAATATGAACATCAAAGCCGTGAGATCAAGCGCCAGGAAGAAATGATACGCCGCTTCCGGCAACATGGTACTGAAAAACTGGCTAAACGAGCCCGTTCGAGGGAAAAGCGGCTGGAACATATCGAGAGGCTGGAGAAACCCGCTGCATCTAAAAAATCGATGCGGATCCACTTTAAAGAAAAATTCCAAAGCGGCAATGACGTACTTACGGGCAACAACCTTTCCATGAGCTTCACGGACGAAAACGAAAGGAGAAATCTATTTACTAATATAGATTTCCAAGTCAAGCGCGGGGATAGAATATGCATAGTGGGACCCAACGGTGTGGGCAAAACAACA
>CAYYHH010000157.1:0-5043 GCA_964471645.1 uncultured Oscillospiraceae bacterium | reverse complement strand
ACTATCGCCCTTCTGAATCCGCACGCGCACGGTTTCCTTGATCACGTTCAGATCGACGCCAAACTCTTTGCATACTGCAGCGAACGTATCATCCAGCGCCAGGTTGGCCAGGTTGTTGCTGAGGGCCCGGCCAATCAGAAATTCCATTGACAGATAATACAGCTCTTTCTTTTGATGTGCCTTTTCCTCATCATAGGTGTTGGCTTTCAATTCCGACATGATATCCCGTATCACAAGACAGGTCGCCTTGTATAATTCTGTTTTGCTTGCCGATGCCGGATCTGTCGCCATGTGCCTCAGCAACTTCTTTCTGATAAGTTCCGTCAGTTCTTCGGGAGTGCATACATCTCCCATGCATAGTGATTTCATATATGCCCTTTCTAATTCAAGCCTTTATGATTGCCGAATATTTTATAAGATAATAATTATATTAAAGTTTTGTATAGTTCTATGTATTTTAATGCGGATTGTTTCCAAGAGCAGTCCGATTTAAATGCGTTTGACATCAACTTCTGCCAGTGATCAGTCTTTTGATACAGTTCAAGTGTCCTATGGATCGCATCCAGCATATCGTGGGCGTTGACCGTGTCGAAACGAATGCCGTTGCCTTTTCCCGTTTCTGTATTGTACGGCAAAATACTGTCCTTCAAGCCTCCTGTGGCCCTGACGATGGGTACTGTGCCATACCTGAGGGCTATCATCTGTGACAGCCCGCAGGGCTCGCTGATAGAAGGCATCAAAAAAATATCTGCCGCCGCATAGATTTTATTGGCTAACTCTGCCGAGAATTCCATTATTGCCGAAACCTTGCCTTTGTACTGATATGCTTTTTCCAAAAAGAATCTTTCATACCGATTGTCGCCGGTGCCCAGCAAAACCAATTGCAGCGGATATTTCATGATTTCGTCAAATACATTCGTAACCAGAGGAAGTCCTTTATGTTCCACCATACGCCCTATCATAGCCATTATAGGTGCGTCAGTGTCTATGTCAAGCCCCAATTCCTCTCTCAGCGGCTGCTTATTCATTTTTTTCTTATCCGGAGAGTTCCTGGAATATTTAACATAGATGGTTTTATCGCGGTAAGGATTATACAACTTGTAATCGATTCCGTTGATAATTCCGGACAGCTTGTACTTATTTTCCTCAATAATAGAATGCAGACCATGAGCAAAAAAGGGATAGGTGATTTCTTCGGCATAAGAAGGGCTGACAGTCATCAATTTGTCGCAGGCCACAATAGCGCCTTTCATGTAGTTTACGTCCCCGTTCATCAGAAGCAGACTTGACTGATCTTCATCCAGTCCCAGCACGTCTTCCAGAATCTCCTTGCCATAAACACCCTGGTATTCGATGTTATGGATCGTAAACACCGTGCGTAGTTTCTTAAACAGATGATTCTGCCGGTAAAATGTTTTGAGAAACACCGGAACCAATGCACTCTGCCAATCATTTAAATGCAGGATGTCCGGTTTGAAGTCTATGTATTTGATTGTTTCGAGAACCGCCTTTCCGAAAAAGGCAAACCGCTCACCGTCATCGTAATGTCCATAATAGCCGTCCCTGTTGAAGTAATGCTCATTGTCGAGAAAATAATAGGTGATACCGTCGTGCTCCATGCTGAAAAGTCCGCAATGGCATTGGCGCCAGCTTAAAGGTACGGAGTATGCTTTATGAAAAATCAGAGAATCACCATATTTCTTTTTTATGCTCTTGTAAAGGGGCATAATGATTCCCGTCTCTACGCCTTGCCTTTTTAATTCTGCCGGCAGCGAGCCGATAACATCCCCTAAACCTCCTGTTTTTGCAAAAGGCACCGCCTCGCTGCTTATGAATAGTACTTTCAATGCAATCCTCCTGTTTGATCGCCTCATGGTATAATTAGTATCTTTATTATGGGATCAAATGATACTGGCCTTTTCAACCACTATCGGATAAGTGATATGGCCGGATAATCGCCTGTTTTCCCTTACAATTACATCCTTATCCAGGATTACGTGATCCAATTGAACACCCCTCATGATTTCGGTGTTCTGCATGACAATGCAGTTTTTTACAACCGCATCTTTCCCTATTCTTACATCCCTTGATATTATTGAGTTTTCCACTGTGCCTTCTATTCGGCACCCGTCGGATATTATTGAGTTGCTGACCTTGCATTCGGGAAAATAACGGGCCGGGACGCTGTCTTTGCTTTTTGTGTAAATCGGCTTTTGAAAAGCATTCTTTCTGAACTCTTCATTCAGAAAATTCATGTTGGCTTTCATATAACCGGCAACACTGCTCACTTCCAATAAATGGCCTTTGTATTCATACCCCTGAATATTCAAATTTCCGCACAACCTGTGCAGGATGTCTTCAACAAAATCATATTTGCCATACGCGACGGCATCGGCTACGAGGCTTTCCAATAGTGATTTTTTAATTACGAATACACCGGTACTCCAGCAAACATTCTGGTCGCTCATGTCATCTTTGTTGATTTTGAGTCCGTATAAGCGATTGTTCCCGTCAAAATCCAGAATTGCAACCCCCATGGGAACGGTAGGATGACCGTTCAACTCCCGCGTATAAACTGCCGTTATATCGGCATTGCTGTCAAGGTGGGTTTGCGCCAGATGGTTGAAATCCATACTGTAGAGGATACTGGATTCGGCCATTATAACCAAATCCGCCATGGATCGTCTGAACGAATGCATATGCGTTGCCAGGGCTTCAAGACTTCCCCTATATAAACCGTTCCTGCCATTCTCTGATCTTGCATAAGGAGTGAGTACCCGCAATCCCCCTCTTTTACGAACCAGGTCCCATTCCTTTCCTGCCCCCAAATGGTCGTTGAGGGAGTGATAATTCTCTCTGGCAATAACAGTCACATCATGGATCCCGTCGTTTACGAAGTTCGATATGAGAAAATCAATGATCCGATATTTCCCTGCCATGGGGAGTGAGCCTATGGTGCGCATTTTCGTAAGCTCACGCAAATTTTCCCTTTCCGAATAGGAAAATACAATGCCTAATATTTTCATTTCCCCACCTCCAGAATATCGTCGTCAATCATAGAACCTGCGGGAACTACGGCTCCTTCGCCCACCGTTATCGTTTCACCTATTACGGTAATGTCCCTGTGGGATTTCCCTATTTCCGGTTGCTTCCATTCTCCGATTCTTGAAGACTTGCCAATGTTTGCGGCAGTAGCAACTATAGCGTATTCAACCACCGCTTCCTCCGATACGATGACGCAGGGCATCAGTATTGAATTGCTTACCACGGCCCCTTTTTGTACGCTTACTCCGGGAAACAGGATACTGTTTTCTACTTTGCCGTCTATATAGCACCCATCGGCAATGCTTGAGTTGCTCAATACTGCATTCTTCCCTATGTATTGCGGGGGCAGATTAGAACTTCTGGAATATATTCTCCAGGGCGGATCGTCAAGTACAAGCGGCACATCAGGATCGATGGCATCCATATTGGCTTCCCAAAGGGAAAATACGGTCCCCACATCCTTCCAATAGCCTTTAAATTCGTAAGCATACATTTTTTCGCCGCTATGTAGCATACATGGTATGACATTTTTACCAAAATCATTGCTGGAGTTTTCATTTCCTTCGTCTTTAATTAAGTATTCTCTCAGCTTTTTCCAATTGAATATATACACCCCCATTGAAGCCAGGTTGCTTTTGGGGTTTTGAGGTTTTTCTTCAAACTCCGTGATTTTATTGTTTTCATCTACGCTCATGACACCGAATCTGCCGGCTTCTTCCCATGGTACCTGTATTACGGCAATGGTGCAATCCGCTTTGTTTTCTTTATGGAAATCAAGCATCAGTTCGTAATTCATCTTATAAATGTGATCACCCGAAAGGATCAACACAAATTCAGGTGCGTAAAGGTCGATGAAATTCATGTTTTGATATATGGCATTGGCTGTACCTTTATACCATTCTCCGCCTTCCCCGCCCATATAAGGCGGAAGGATAAATGCACCTCCATATTGCCTGTCAAGGTCCCAGGGCTGGCCGCTGCCTATATAAGCATTGAGCTCCAGGGGGCGATACTGCGTCAGCACACCAATTGTATCTATGCCTGAGTTTATGCAATTTGAGAGGGGGAAATCGATGATCCTGTACTTTCCTCCAAAAGGCACGGCCGGTTTGGCCACACCCTGGGTAAGAATGCCCAATCTGCTCCCCTGGCCTCCCGCCAGGAGCATGGCTATCATTTCCTTTTTTTGTTCATAAGACATACTCATCACCTCCGCAGATAATACAAAGTTGTTAAGGGCGGTAAATCTAAAGAAATAGAATGATTACAAAGTTTTTTATCTTCTTTTGCAGCAATTGTTTTTTTTGATCCTTTCCCGTTTCCTCCGTAGTTTAATTGATTTGAATCAAGGATAAGAACATAGTCTCCGGGGCTGCCGATCCCCACGAAATAGTCCAATCTTGCCACGGGTGAAAAATTGCATATGACCAATAATTCTTGTCCTTTTATTCCTATTCGTGAAAAAGCGATAATATTCCTCGATGAATCATCCACTACCAACCATCGGAATCCCCCCCAATCATTTTCGTTATCCCATAAGGCCTCTCTTTGCAGATATAGATGATTTAAGTCACGGACGTAATCTTGCATTTTTTTGTGCATATCATATTCCAAAAGAATCCAATCCAGTTCTGAATCATAGTTCCACTCAATAAATTGACCGAACTCACTACCCATAAAAAGAAGTTTCTTTCCCGGGTGGGCCATCATATATCCGTAGTAAGCTCTTAGGCCGGCAAATTTCTCTTCGTAAGACCCGGGCATCTTGTTTAGCAGGGACCCTTTTCCGTGTACAACTTCATCGTGGGATATTGGCAATATATAGTTCTCTGAAAAAGCATAGGTAAGGGAAAAAGTCAGGGCTTGATGTTTGCCCTTCCTAAACAGCGGATCGGTCTTTATATAGTCAAGGCTGTCGTTCATCCAGCCCATATTCCACTTGAAATTGAAACCCAAGCCTCCTGCATCTACCGGATAGGTTACCAGGGGCCAAGCTGT
>CAYYHH010000156.1:0-5065 GCA_964471645.1 uncultured Oscillospiraceae bacterium | reverse complement strand
CGCAATAGTGGGCAGGATTTCAGATAAGCTGACAGTGTACCGCGGGCTGCCGGTAATCGATGCGCGCAAAAATGCGGCAAAACTGGTAGATCTTATCGTAGAAAAAGTTCCGGAATGGCCAAGACCGGATTTTAGATAAAAAGGGTTCCGGAATGTCCAAGACCGGATTTCAGATAAGAAGAGTTCCGGAATGGCCAAGCCCAAAATTATAGATACAAAATGTTCCGGGAACGAACAGGACATAATTTTAAAGGTTTAAAAATATAGAAAACATGATATTAATAAAGACAGAGCAGTTATTATAATCATGTTAATGTTTTGTTGATTTGTTCAACACGGCATAGACATATCAGGATAAAATCTGGCATGAGGGGGCGACAAATGATGAATAAAGAAAAGATCAGGATTGAAGGAATGACCTGCGCAGCCTGTTCCAGCCGAGTGGAGAAGGTCCTCAATCGAGCTGATGGAATAACAGCGGCTTCAGTCAATTTGGCTACTGCCTCGGCATCCGTTGAGTATGATGAAAGCAGGATAAAACTATCGGATATAGAGGGAATTATAATAGATGCGGGATATGAGGTGATCAGGGAAGAGAAGGAAGCAAGCGTAGACGAGCACAAACTGAGAAAAGAAAAAGAGATTCGCACTCTCAAAATTAAATTCATCGTCTCCGTGATTTTTGCCGTCCCTTTGCTGTATTTGGCCATGGCGCCCATGATTCCGGGAATGGCATTACCGATACCGGCTTTTTTAGAACCCGCGCGGCATCCGCTTGATTATGCTATAGTGCAGATGATTCTGACCATACCCATTGTCATTGCCGGTAATAAGTTTTATTCGGTAGGTTACAGGGCATTGATCAAGGGGGGGCCCAACATGGATTCCCTCGTTGCGATAGGTACAACCGCGGCTATTCTCTATAGCCTCTACTCCACCTATGGAATCGCATCGGGAAATCCCGATGCAATGCATGGATTATATTTTGAGTCCGCAGGTGTGATTATAACACTTATAATACTCGGAAAATCTTTGGAAGCACGTTCAATGGGGAAGACTTCGGACGCCATTAAAAGGTTGATGGGGCTGGCACCCAAGACGGCTATCGTAATAAAAGAGGGAAAAGAAGCGACAGTGCCTATTGAAGAGGTTGAAATCGGGCATATTATCGTAGTAAAGCCGGGGGATAAGATTCCCGTAGACGGGGAGGTCACGGAAGGATATACATCAGTTGATGAATCTATGCTTACCGGTGAAAGCATACCTGTAGACAAAAAGTCCGGGGATAAGGTATTTGCGGCAACCATAAATAAAAACGGCTTGATTCATTTCCGTGCAACCAAAGTAGGGGGAGATACGGCTCTTGCACAAATAATCAAGCTGGTAGAAGACGCACAAGGTTCCAAAGCACCTATTGCAAAAATGGCCGATACAGTAGCCGGCTATTTTGTACCGATAGTTGTAGCTATTGCGGCAGTCGCTTTGGCGGCCTGGCTGATAGCCGGCCATAGCTTTGCATTTGCACTTACTGCATTCATATCTGTACTGGTGATCGCTTGTCCTTGTGCCCTTGGCTTAGCTACTCCTACGGCTATAATGGTCGGGACGGGTAAAGGCGCCGAATTGGGAATTTTGATCAAGGGGGGCGGGGCTCTGGAGACAGCGCATAAGGTGAACACTATAATCTTCGATAAAACCGGGACCATTACCCGGGGGGAACCGGAGGTAACGGATGTGATCCCGGCGGAAGGGATGACAACAGAACGATTGATGCGGATCACGGCATCGGGGGAAAAAGGTTCGGAGCACCCTTTGGGTGAAGCCATAGTGAGAAGGGCTGTGGAATTGGGATATAGCCTTTATGAAATTTCGGATTTTCAGGCCATTCCCGGTCATGGTATAGAGGTCAATATAGATGGGGTCAGTGCAATTATAGGGAATCGAAAGCTTATGAGCGACAGAGGAATAAAACTGAAGGACCTGGAGCTGCAATCGGACAGGCTGGCTGATGAAGGTAAAACTCCCATGTTCGTTGCAATGGATGGGGAAATATCCGGGATCATTGCAGTGGCCGATACTATGAAACAAAGCAGCAAAGAGGCTGTTGAAAAGCTCCAATCCATGGGTGTCAGCACCGTAATGATAACCGGCGATAATGAGAAGACTGCAAAAGCTATAGCAAAACAGGTTGGGATTGACAGGGTATTGGCAGAGGTACTTCCGCAGGACAAGGCGGCAGAAGTCAAAAAGCTGCAGGAAGAGGGGCATACTGTGGCCATGGTGGGCGACGGCATCAACGATGCTCCGGCATTAGTGCAGGCGGACATAGGCATTGCTATCGGATCGGGTGCGGATGTGGCCATGGAATCTGCGGATATCGTGCTGATGAGAGGCGATTTGAGAGATGTTCCCACGGCGATCCGGCTGAGCAAAAGCACAATCAGGAATATAAAACAAAATTTATTCTGGGCATTCGGATATAATACCGCAGGTATTCCTATCGCAGCCGGTCTTTTGTATATATTTGGAGGACCTTTGTTGAATCCCATGTTTGCTGCTGCGGCCATGTCTCTGAGCTCGGTGTCGGTAGTTTCAAACGCACTGAGACTTCGAAGGTTTAAACCCGATCAGGTTTAACTGATTTTTACTCTGATGTTTATGGTGCGACGAACTGCGCTGATGCAGTTGCGATAAGGCGGATAATCTGATAAGGTGATTGAAGAATAATACAAATGCGAAGTAAAAGCACAATCAAAGCGTCAAAATGCAAAACGAGTGTGCAGAAGGAAATCTGATTATGTCGACACAGTTTGAAAGGACGGAACTCCTCATTGGCAAAGAAGGCCTTGAAAGACTGGCCGGGGCCCGCGTAGCGGTTTTCGGAATAGGGGGAGTCGGCGGTTACACCGTCGAGGCACTGGCAAGAAGCGGTGTGGGTTCAATAGACCTATATGATCACGACATAATATGCCTTTCCAATTTGAATCGACAGATCATAGCTACACATAAAACCATCGGGCGCTATAAGGTGGACGTAGCCGGCGAAAGAATTAAAGAGATAAATCCCCAAGCGACCGTAGGAGCTTACAGGCTATTTTATTCTGCGGACAACGCCGATGCTGTAGATTTGTCTCTCTATGATTACATTGTAGATGCCATTGATACCGTATCATCTAAAATTCAGCTGATAATCCGTGCAAAATCATTAAATGTACCTATAATAAGCTCAATGGGGGCCGGCAACAAAATGGATCCTTCTGCATTTGTTGTTGACGACATTTACAACACATCTGTTTGCCCCCTTGCAAAGGCTATGCGAAAACAACTGCGGGAGCAGGGGGTTGAAAGCCTGAAAGTTGTTTACTCCCGGGAGGCGCCGATAAAAGTTGCCACCGGGGAAAAACGGGAATCGGGGAGACCGGTGCCGGGAAGCAATGCCTTTGTTCCGCCGGCAGCCGGCTTGGTTATAGCCGGAGAGGTAGTACGATATTTGATCGGGATTTAAAAATAAGTGAAGTAAAAAAAGATTGATCAGTGTCAGAGCTATATTATAAGAAAGGATCCGAAAAGCATGAGCAGTATACCAACGATTGAAGAGGCACGCGAAATTTTAAAAAAGTACAACAAAGAGGAATTCCACCTGAAGCATGGGGAGATCGTTTCAGGCGTTCTGAGATATTTTGCCAGAGAATATGATCCCGGCAGAGAGGAATTTTGGGCAGTTGTAGGACTGCTTCACGATTTGGATTTTGAAGAACATCCTGAGGAACATTGTGTGAAAGGTCAGGAAATCATGAGGGGGCTGGGCTTGGATGAAGGGTTAATTCGTTCAGCTATGAGCCACGGTTATGGATGCACCGGTGTCGATATTGAGCCGAAGGAAATAATGGAAAAGATTTTATTTGCAACGGACGAACTGACAGGTCTCATCGGTGCCGTTGCCATTATGAGGCCTTCAAAAAGTGTGGATGATCTGGAACTGAAATCTGTCAAAAAGAAATTCAAAACACCTGCATTTGCTGCGGGATGTTCAAGGGAAATCATACAGCAGGGCGCCGAAATGCTAGGCTGGGAATTGGATGATTTAATAAGCAGAACGATTTTAGCTATGCGCAGCTTAAACCCTGAAGCGGGCATCTAAAAGGAGTAGCCATGGGATATCTCACACTGTTTTTTATAGCATTGGGCCTCGCCATGGATGCCTTTGCCGTCTCTGTATCCAACGGCATTTGCTATAAAAATGCAGGGGTCAAGGAAGCTCTTGTGACGGCCCTTACTTTTGGTATATTTCAGACACTGATGCCCCTGATCGGCTATTTCGCCGGAATGACCGTAAAAGATGCGGTAGAGTTTATTGACCATTGGATAGCATTGATAATGCTCAGCTTTATCGGTGGAAGCATGATAATGGGCGCAATCAGGGAAATGAAAATGCCCACCAATGCTAGATGCAAGGCATATTGCACCACCAAGGATTTGCTTATGCAGGGAATTGCCACCAGCATTGATGCTCTCGCCGTCGGGATCAGTTTCGCCGTAATAGATACAAATATTTTTATTGCTGTTGGGATGATTGGAATAGTAACCTTCATTTGTTGCCTGGGTGGTGTGCCCATAGGGAAAAGATTCGGATTCCTTATCAAAGAAAAGGCAGAAATTTTTGGAGGAATTATATTGATTTTGATCGGTTTGAAAATCTTTGTCGAGCATACACTATTTATGTAATTCCACTGGCGCAACCATTAGCCTGAGGTAAAGGTAAAAATAAATACATGGGGTTCGAGCAATCAGGCAGTGGCGACGGGTGCAACCATTGGCCTGAGGCAAAGGTAAAAATAAAAATAAAGGTAAAGATAGGGCTGATAAAGCCCTGTAATATTTACTATATCAGTATGATTTGCTATTGGATCAGTTCGTCCGTTTCACCAGCCACCTCTTCGCCAGTCACCTCTTCGTCAGTTACCTCTTCGTCAGTTGCCTCTTCGTCAGTTACCTCTTCGTCAGTCACCTCTTTTTCCCCACCCGGCCATTTTCTCTTTAATATCCTTCCCTCCGATACCATCAA
>CAYYHH010000155.1:0-5073 GCA_964471645.1 uncultured Oscillospiraceae bacterium | reverse complement strand
TAGATGATAAATATTCTATAACTCCGCCATGGGTGGTAAGAAACTTCCCCGCAGTGGACAACATCATGTTTCTTTTGAGGAACAATGCCTGTCTTAGCGGTTGCCCATACTGCAACCGAGCTCTTGATTTCCACAGAGCTTTAAAGCAGTTTTTCGGATTTGATTCATATAGAACCTATGGAGGGGAGCCTTTGCAGGAGGAAGCTGTAGGGGCAGCCGTTTCAAACAAATCTCTTCTTGCCGTATTTCCCACCGGGGGTGGAAAGTCCATTGCCTTCCAGGTACCGGCGCTGATGAGCGGTGTTAACACAAAGGGACTGACTGTTGTCATTTCCCCTTTGCAATCCCTGATGAAGGATCAGGTGGACAATCTGGAAAAGGCAGGCATTGTCGACGCTGTTACCGTAAACGGTCTGCTGGATCCCATTGAAAGGGCCAATTCCTACGAAAGAGTTGAAAACGGATCCGCGTCAATCCTGTATATTGCGCCGGAGTCATTGCGCTCAAGGACTATAGAGCGATTGCTGCTTGGCAGGAATGTGGTCCGGTTTGTCATAGACGAAGCGCACTGCTTTTCGGCTTGGGGTCAGGATTTTAGAGTCGATTACTTATATATCGGTGATTTTATTAAATCGCTGCAGGAGAAAAAGGGGTTGATGGATCCGATTCCGGTATCCTGTTTTACCGCCACGGCGAAGCAAAAGGTCATAGAGGATATACGCGATTATTTTAAAGAAAAACTATCTATTGATATGGAAGTCTTCAGTTCAACCGCAACCAGAACTAATTTGCGCTACAGGGTGTTTATAAAAGAGGATGAAGAGGAAAAATACAATGGTATGCGGGATCTGATTGAGGAGAAGAATTGTCCTACCATTGTCTATGTATCGCGCAGGAGAAAGGCCTACCGGTTGGCCGAAAGACTTGAGCAGGACGGATATTCTGCCAGACCTTATCACGGGAAGATGGACAAGAGGGAGAAAAGCCAAAACCAGGATGCTTTTATCAACGGAGAAGTGCAAATAATGGTTGCCACTTCGGCGTTCGGTATGGGCGTCGATAAGAAAGACGTCGGGATGGTCATACATTATGAGATATCCGATTCCCTTGAAAACTACGTTCAAGAGGCCGGTCGGGCAGGCCGGGATGAAGCCATATCTGCGGATTGCTATGTGCTGTTTAACGATGATGATCTAAACAAGCATTTTATCCTGCTCAATCAAACCAAGTTGAATATTCGTGAAATACAGCAAATCTGGAAGGCTATTAAAGACATCACCAAATTGAGATCCAGGGTGTCTCAATCGGCATTGGAAATTGCGGAAAAGGCCGGCTGGGATGTAAGCATATTGGAGTTGGAAACAAGGGTTATGACTGCAATCGCCGCCCTTGAGGATGCAGGCTATCTGAAACGCGGACAAAACATGCCCCGTGTTTATGCCGACAGCATATTGGCAAAAAACGTTATGGAAGCCGTAGATAAAATAAACGCCTCCCCGTTGTTTAGTGAAAAACAGAAAGAACAGGGAATCCGGATAATCAAAATGTTGATATCTGCCAAAAGTCGAAAAGACACCCGGGACGACGGCGCCGAATCCAGAATCGACTACATTGCCGACAGGCTGGGCATCCCGAAAGAAGATGTTATTGATATTATCCATTTGTTCAGGCAGGAACAGATATTAGCCGATGCTAAAGATCTGATTGCTTTTATAAAGAGGAAAGAAAATAAGAACCAATCCCTCAAAATATTAAACACATTTTACAATATTGAAACCTACTTGTTATCGGTTTTAGACGACGAACCCAAAACACTGAACCTCAAAGAGCTCAACGAAAAAGCCGAGAATAATGGTATCGAAGAGGTTACGATACCTAAAATTAAAACGATATTTAACATATGGGCCATCAAAGGTTGGATAAAAAAACAGAATTCCCCCCATTCTCAAAATCATATGAGGGTTGTCAGGCGTTGCGATAAAGAAGAACTCAGGGGAACGGTTTTGAAACGTTACGAGCTTGCCGGATTTATCGCCGGGTATCTGCACGATATAAGTGCTGCATCGGATGTGGGTACGGGCAAGGGCGAAACACAAGAAGAGGTTTTGGTTGAATTTTCTATACTGGAACTGAAAGAGGAATTCGAAAGACAATTAACATTATTCCAAGCCGAAACATCAACCAAAGAAATTGAGGACGCCTTGCTGTATTTATCTAAGATCGATGCCTTGAAAATAGAAGGCGGATTTTTGATTACCTACAAGCCGTTCACCATTGAGCGCCTGGAGCAGGATAACAAAAGACGCTATAAGGCGGAGGATTACCGGAAGCTGGGCAAATTCTACGAGAATAAGATACAACAAATTCACATCGTAGGAGAGTATGCCCACAAAATGATAGATGATTACAAATCGGCGTTGCAATTTGTAGACGATTATTTTCAATTGAATTATTCGTCCTTTTTAAATAAGTATTTTAAGGGCAGCAGGAAAAACGAAATAAAGAGGAATATTACGCCTGCCAAATTCAGGCAGCTTTTTGGAGAATTGTCGCCCACACAGCTGAAAATAATCAATGATAAAGAATCAAAATATATTGTGGTTGCGGCCGGACCCGGGAGTGGTAAAACCCGTATATTGGTCCATAAGCTGGCTTCCCTTATATTGATGGAGGATGTAAAGCATGAGCAGCTTTTGATGCTGACCTTTTCCAGGTCGGCTGCAACGGAATTCAAAAAGCGGCTCCTTAAACTTATCGGCAATGCGGCAAACTTCATCGATATAAAGACTTTTCACTCGTACTGCTTCGATTTGCTGGGCAGAATAGGGACCTTGGAAAAGTCTGACGATATAATCAGGGATGCTATCAACAGGATCAATTCAGGGGAGGTGGAAACGGGAAGAATCACGAAAACCGTACTGGTGATAGACGAGGCTCAAGACATGGACGAGCATGAATACGCTCTGGTCAGGACTCTGATGGAGATCAACGAGGAAATGCGCGTAATAGCTGTCGGTGACGATGACCAGAACATCTTTGAATTCAGGGGCTCCGATTCAATATACATGAAAATGCTGATGAGAAATGAAGAAGCGGTGCTTTATGAGCTGATAGAAAACTACAGAAGTAAGGCAAATTTGGTCGATTATTCAAATCAATTGATAGGGATGCTTCCCGACAGACTAAAGCATACCCCCATAGTCGCAAATCAAAATGACAACGGGAAAATAAGATTAGTCAGGCACAGTAACCTCAGCGTTAGTCTGATTACGCCCCTCGTAGAAAGCGTTCTTGCCGAAGGTCTCACCGGGAGCACCTGTATTTTAACCAAAACCAACGAGGAAGCCATGCAAATTGCAGGCATGCTGGTCAGCAACGGAATGAACGCAAAGCTGATACAATCAAATGAAGGATTCAACCTGATTAACCTCTTGGAAGTCAGATTCTTCCTGGAAAAGCTCGACTTGGGCGAAGATGTGCACATAATAAGGGACGAAAACTGGACAGATGCAAAGAGGAGTCTGATAAAAAGATTCTCAAGCAGTCCTAATCTGGAGGTTGCCATTAATATATTAAAGGATTTTGAGACCGTTAATCCCAAGTACAAGTTTAAATCGGATCTCATCGTGTTTATACGCGAATCCAAGCTGGAAGAATTTACAGGAGAAAATGCCGAGATAATATTTGTCTCCACTATTCACAAATCTAAGGGCAAGGAATTCAATAATATTTTTCTTATGCTTGACCGTTTTAACATGAGAACGAGTGAGGCGATCAGGCAGCTTTATGTGGGGATCACCAGGGCAAGAGCCAATCTGTTTATCCATTATAATGGCAGGTATCTGGATTTTATTAAGACTGAAGGTATGGAGACCGTTGAAGATGATGGCATCCATCAGGAGCCGCCGCAGTTGATAATGCAGCTGACTTTTAAGGATGTCTGGCTGGACTATTTTTTGACCCATCAGAATCAGGTCCGGGAGCTTAATAGCGGGGATGAGCTTATTCCCCAATGGGACTGCTGCAAAAACCAAAAGGGGCAGGTGGTCATCAGATATTCGAAGCAGGCGATAAAACAGATGGAATCGATCAAGAATAACAATTATAATCTGAAATGGGCCAGGGTAAAGTTTATACTATACTGGAAAAAGGAAGAGCTGGACTACGAAATAAGGATTGCTTTTCCGGAGCTGTGTTTCGAAAAGGCAGCAAATTAATAAACGGGGCTGGCATGAATATAGTGAATGCATCCGTCACAACAGATGTAACCAATAACAACAGTTATTTGCAAAACAGTAAGCTGGGAAAATTCATTACAAGGAAGGTATAGTGATTTATTTATGAGCAAAAAAGACAGGAGGCGGCAAATGACATTGAATATTTTAGAATTTGAGGCAGTCAGGCTGGACGATGAAAAAAGCGAACTGATCATACTTGATCAGACCCTTCTGCCCAATGAAACCGTGTATCTTCGGCTGGCTACCAAGGAGTGTGTCTGGGAGGCAATTTACAAGCTGAGGGTCAGGGGAGCCCCCGCTATCGGCATAGCTGCCGGATACGGGATATATCTGGCGGCAAAGCAAATTGAAGCAGATGATTTTTCTGAGTTTTATGCGCAGTTCAAAAAGGCAAAGGATTTTCTGTCATCCTCAAGGCCTACTGCCGTAAATTTGTTCTGGGCGCTGAATCGCATGGATAGATGCGTCCTGGAAAACAAGGACAAAAGCATTGAGGAAATCAAGGGCGCACTTCTGGCAGAGGCCAACTCAATAAGAAATGAAGATGAGGAAATATGCAGGAAGATTGGTGAGCACGGCTTGACACTGTTAAAACCAGGTATGGGTATATTGACTCACTGCAATGCGGGCACTATAGCCACGGCAAAATATGGCACCGCCTTGGCTCCAATTTATATGGGCCACGAAAAGGGATATGGCTTCAAGGTCTTTGCGAACGAAACCAGACCTTTGCTGCAGGGCGCAAGGCTGACTGCTTGGGAGCTTAAGGAGGCCGGTGTGGATGTGACGCTCATCTGCGACAATATGGCCTCCATCGTTATGAAGAACGGTTGGG